>OMTP01000042.1 GCA_900313955.1 uncultured Lachnospiraceae bacterium
AGATTGTAACTGTTCAGGAGGGCACTTTTGCTTCGAGAAAAACATGTCCTCCTCGGCTCAAAAGAAGGCCTGATCGATGACGAAGGTTCGCTCGCAAGGACAATTCGCCGCTGAGGACATGTTTTTCTCTCCGCAAAGAGCCCGTCCTGAACAGTTACCAAAGATTTGATAAAACCCGCAGAGACGCAACCACGTTCCTGCGGGTTTTGTCGTAGCATGGGGACATAGACCGTGTCTCCATGCATTTTTTTTATGGTGATCTGCAAATGTGGCATGCCACTGCAGCATCAAAATCAGGAAAGAGTAGCATTTTTATAATGATACTGTTAAAATGAACCTATTGACATATTCATACGCTAAAGTGTGAAAGAGAAAAGTGAAGGGGTGGTAGAAGTGAAGAAATTTTTTGCAAGATGCATCGCCATCGGGGCTGCCATTGCCTGTGTGGCCGGACTTGTCGGCTGCGGAGGCAAGGAGAGGCTCATGATGGGAACCGGCGGAACGGCCGGAACTTACTACGCGTACGGCGGCGTCCTCGCCCAGTACATGACAAATTATGCCGGCGTCAAGGTGACGGCAGTCTCGACAGACGCCTCCAAGGCCAACATAGAGAGTATCCACGACGGCGATTATCAGCTCGGGTTCACCCAGTCCGACGTCATGCAGTACGGCTGGGACGGCTCCAAGGCCTTCGAGTCTGAGGGAGCCATGCAGGATTTCCGCGTCCTGGGTGCGCTCTATCCGGAGACAGTTCAGCTCATCACCATGGATGACAGCATCAAGGATGTAAGTCAGCTCAAGGGCAAGAGCGTCAGTATCGGTGCCCCGGGCTCCGGCGTCTACTTCAACGCACTCGATGTCCTCGATGCGGCGGGCCTGTCTGTCGATGACATCAAGCCCCAGTACCAGTCCTTTGAGGACTCCAAGGAGGCCCTGAAAGACGGCAAGATCGACGCGGCCTTCATCGTGGCCGGCGCTCCGACGACAGCCATCACAGAGCTCGCGACGACCAACGGCGTCTCCCTCATCCCCATCTCGGGCGACTTCCGGGACAAGATTCTTGAAGCCGATCCTTACTACACGGCCCTCACGATCCCAGCCGGGACTTACCCCAAGCAGGATGAGGATATTGAGACCATCACGGTCAAGGCCGTCATGATCGTCGACAAGAATCTCAGCGAGGACCTGGTCTACAAGATGACCGCTGCAATCTTTGATCACAAGGATGATATTGCCGCTGAAAATGCCAAGGGCGAGCTTCTCTCGCTTGAAGAAGCAACGGAGGGCATTCAGCTGCCATTCCATGTCGGTGCCGCCAGATATTATGAGGAAAATGGCATCACTGTGGAGTCAGAGAAATAAGGAAGGAGGAAGCCTGTGAGTACGAAAGAGAAAAATGTGGAAGAAACGATGGAAGACATGTCTGTCGACGAGGTTATGAAAAAATATGACCGGGAGTCCAACATCCGCGTCTGGACGGGAAAGGCGGACATCACCGTCAAGGCCATCCTTCTGGGATTCTCCCTCTTCTGTATCTATGTCACACTGTTTGCAACATTTCTGGAGGAGATTCGCCTGTCCTCCTTTATGGCGCTCATTATTCTTCTGGGCTTTCTCACCTATCCGGCCAAGAAGGGCCAGGTGAAGCCCAACTACATGCCCTGGTATGACTGGATTCTGATGATTGCAGGAACAGGGTCTTTCCTGTATTTTACATTTTCAGCAAATACGATTATCCAGCAGGGAACCAGATTCAGCGCCATGCAGATCTTCATCGGCGCGGTCGGCGTCATTTGCCTCATGGAAGTGACGAGGCGCTGCGTGGGATGGCCGATTCTTATTGTTGCTCTGTTTTTTGTCATTTACGCTCTGGCCTACGGACTCACCAATCCGGCCTTCATCGGACGAGTCAAGTACCTGGTGCGCAACCTCTTCTACACCAAGGAGGGAATTCTGTCGACGCCGGTCAACGTCTGCTCCAAGTACATCGTCGTCTTCATCATTTTCGGCGCCTTCCTTGAGCGGACGGGTATCTCTCAGCTCTTCATTGATCTGGCCAACTGTGTGGCCGGACGCTTTGCCGGCGGACCTGCCAAGGTCGCGGTCATTTCTTCGGCCCTGTGCGGCATGGTCTCCGGATCTTCCGTCGGCAACACGGTCACGACAGGTTCGGTCACGATCCCGATGATGAAGGATACGGGCTACAAGCCGGAGTTCGCGGGTGCCGTCGAGGCGGCTTCCTCGACAGGCGGTCAGATCATGCCCCCGATCATGGGTGCTGCGGCCTTTCTCATGGCGGACTTTGTCGGCGTGCCTTACTCCAACATCATTGTTCGTGCCATCCTGCCGGCGGTTCTCTACTTCACCGGCATTTTCATCACCGTGCACCTTGAGGCCAAAAAGCTGGGTCTCCACGGCATCCCGGTCGAAGAACTGCCCCATGCCGGCAGCCTTTTGAAGCGCATTTACCTGCTCCTGCCGCTCGTCATGCTGGTCGTGTGGGTCTCCACCAACCAGATGACCATGCAGAGAGCCGCTTCCATCTGTATCCTTCTGGCGATCGCCGTCGGTTTTATCGACGGTCTCTTCCACAAGGAAAACAAGCTCACTCTGGGCAAGATTCTGGACGCTCTTATCGCAGGCGGACGTTCCACGATCACGGTAGGCGCGGCCTGTGGCGTCGCGGGCATCATCTCCGGCTCCATTACCATGACCGGTCTTGCAAATGAGATGATCAACGCGATTGTCTCTGTTGCAGGCAGCCACCTCATCGTCGCTCTTGTCCTGACCATGCTCTGCTGCATCGTCCTCGGCATGGGCGTCCCGACGACTGCAAACTACTGCATCATGGCCGCAACCACGGCCCCGATTCTGGTACGTATGGGTGTTCCGCCTCTGGCAGCTCACTTCTTCGTCTTCTACTTCGGTATCGTCGCGGACATCACGCCGCCGGTTGCTCTCGCGGCCTATGCAGGTTCGGCCATCGCCAAGTCCAACCCGATGAAGACGGCTTTCAACGCAACCAAGCTTGCTATCGCGGCTTTCATCGTACCCTATGTCTTCGCTTACAGTCCGGAGATGCTGCTCATCGAATCGACGCCGCTCATGGTCGTCCAGATCACGATCACATCGCTCATCGGAATTTTCGGCGTCGACTGTGCTCTCGAGGGCTATGTCTTCGCTGACATGAACGTCTTCCTGCGTATCCTGGCCGGTCTCGGCGGCATCTTGCTTATCGTGCCGGATACAGCATCCGATCTCATCGGCCTCGGCCTCGTTGCTCTTGTTCTCGTTCTTCAGAGAATGAAGGGCAGAAAGACCGCTAAAGTCGTCGTCTGAATTCCAGGAAGGTGGGTCCAGGGGCATGTAGCTGCTGCCTTCACCTTGGGGTGAAGGCAGCGGGACAGAACTTTCCGGAGTGGCCCTTTGAGGACGCTGAACGTCCAGTGGGCGTTCGAAGAGCAGCCGACCGAAGCGGAGCGTAGAGCCGCGAAGGAAGTGCTTTTTCGGGACAGTTCTGGCTGACCCGTGAACTGTAACACAGGAGGAACAATACCATAAAAAATTGCTCTGCTTTCATCAGCGGAGCAATTTTTTGTTTTAAAATTAGAGGTAACTGTTCAGAACCCGACGGAAAGGTGCGATAAAAAAGCACTTCCTCCGCGGCCACCCCTAAAAGGTCCACTCCGGAAGTGCTTTTTTATCGCACCTTCGTCAGGCCTGCTGAACAGTTACAATTAGATTGCTCTTATTGCTCTGGGCAGTAAAACAGAGCGAATCCATTCTTCCTCTTCGGCATGTTGTGAATTTTTTGAAAAATGATGAATAAGAATGCGGTTAAACTGACTTAATTGCACATTTTATCTTGCCAAATCCCCTCTGAAATTGTACAATGAGACTACGGTGATGCGATGAGGTCAATCATCTTTCACAATACGTTTGCTATTCAAGTAGTATCAGTTATACGATGCCCACATAAGGGCAGGGAGGAAGCAAATCCATGGAAAAAAACGGTGAAGGAAGAAAAGTTATTCTTGTTGGCTGCGGAATGGTCGGTATGAGCTATGCTTATGCGATGCTGAATCAGGGTACCTGCGATGAGCTTGGTCTTATTGATTACGTTGAGATCAAGGCAGAGGGCGAGGCAATGGACCTCAATCACTCTCTTGCATATTCTAACGGCCACATGAAGATCTGGCACGCAACCTATGAGGACTGCGCTGACGCTGATGTCGTCACCATTTGCGCAGGTGTTCCGCAGAAGCCGGGACAGTCCCGCCGCGACCTTCTCAAGGTCAACACAGGCGTCTTTAAGTCTATCGTTGAGCCGGTTCTTGAGTCCGGATTCAAGGGCGTTTTCCTCATCGCCTCCAACCCGGTCGATGTCATGACAGAGATTGTTCACCGTCTGGCTGATCAGTATCTCACATCCAAGGGTCTTCCGCCCATCGATCCCAACCGCGTCGTAGGTTCCGGTACAACGCTTGATACAGCACGTCTTCGCTACATGCTTGGCCAGTTCCTCGATGTCGACCCGAGAAATATTCATGCTTATGTCATCGGCGAGCACGGCGACTCCGAGTTCGTTCCGTGGAGCCAGGCCAATGTCGCTACAAAGCCGATTCTCGAATACTGCGACGAGTCCAATGGCAAGTATCCGATCGACAAGTTCGAAGATATCGAGACCGAAGTCCGCACAGCAGCTTACAAAATCATCGAAGCTAAGCGCGCCACCTATTACGGCATCGGAATGTCCCTCAACCGCCTGACCAAGGCCATCCTGGGCAACGAGTACTCTATCCACACTGTCTCCACATGGCTGACGGGCCAGTACGGCGAGAGCGGACTCTATGTCCCGAACCCGTCCGTCATCGGTATCAACGGCGTTGTCAGAACTCTTCCACTGACCTTGAACGATCAGGAGATCGAGAAGTATCACAAGTCCTGCGATATCCTTCGCGGTATGCTGGCAGAGCTCGACTAATTTTTATTGGATCTAATTCGGAAGTTCTATGGCAAAGGCGTCAGGAACCCCCGGATTAAAAAATAAAGAAATTTTTCAAGTCTTATTTTTGCCCAAAGGCGGGCATATCTAAGACATACTCAAACCTCCCGGCAGCCGCCCGGACCACGCACGTGGCCTGGGCGGCTGCCAATTTTCACTCGCATGAATTTCAGGAACCTTCAGGAACCCCAGCGCGGGGCCGAAAACCGGTAGTCGCTGGGGTCGGAGAGAGCACCAGAAGACGATAGACCCCCAGCGAGTGGCCGAAAACCGGGAGACGCTGGGGTCGGAGAGAGCGTCAGAAGACGATAGACCCCCAGCGAGTGGCCGAAAAACGGGAGTCGCTGGGGTCGGAGAGAGCGTCAGAAGACGATAGACCCCCAGCGAGTGGCCGAAAACCGGGGGTCGCTGGGGTCGGAGAGAGCACCAGAAGACGATAGACCCCCAGCGAGGGGCCGAAAACCGGTAGTCGCTGGGGTCGGAGAGAGCACCAGAAGACGATAGAACCCCAGCGAGATGCCGAAAACCGGGAGTCGCTGGGGTCGGAGGAACATAAAAGCATGATAAACGCAGCAGTTTTTGATCTGGATGACACTTTATATATGAGAAGCGAGCCATGGCTCCACGCCTTCCACGCTGTCTGCGGGCCATGTCCCGGGATAGATGAAAATGCTCTCTTCCAGAGAGGCCGCGTGACAAGTGACGAGGAATTTGACAGGTACAATGCAGGCGAGATCTCCCAGAGAGAAATGTATATACGTCGGATCAGCAGGGCAGTGGCAGATTTTGGCATAGACATGGATGATGGGGAAGCGATGCGTTTTCAGGATGTCTACACGGAGAGCCTCAGCGATATCCACATTCCGCCGGGGATGAGGAGACTGCTTGGCGAGTGCCGGGATAGGGGCATCTTCCTCGGAATCATATCCAATGGGCAGTCGGCGCGGCAGCGGGGCAAGGCCAGGGCGCTGGGTACGGAGGCGTTTCTGCCCGATGACCACATCATGATCACAGGTGACATAGGTATCCACAAGCCAGACCCCCGGGTCTTCGAGGCCTATGCAGACAAGTTCGATCTCGACCCGTCGCTGTCCGTATACGTCGGTGATAACTTCACCAACGACGTCAAATGCCCGCATGACGCCGGATGGAAGACGGCATGGATCCTGCGGGAGAATCTCTACACAGAAGAGGAAGTCGAAAAAGCGAAACCCTGGGTTGAAGTCATAAGTTCAGAAGAGGATCAAATCCTCAGATATCTGTTGCAGGAGTAGTGTCATAAACCACGATTTTACACCGCGGCAGATCCGGATTCTGTTTCTGCTCATCCACGCGGAGGGACCCATTCATTCCTCCACCCTTGCGCAGCAGCTGGGAACCAGCACGCGCACGGTCTTCCGTGAGATGAACGGGGGTGACCGGGATCTGCGCGCATATTCGCTTGAGAGGTCCTGCGCCAGTACTTTGTGGAATATCTTGGGACCCTGTGAGTCCACGGGGACGCAGCAGCTGCCTTCTCCCGACAGGCTTCAATTTGAGCCGTCCGGGGGGCGCTTTTTCTGCTTTTCAGGTCAGGAATCCCCCGACACGTCTCTATGAGCGTTACTGTTCACGGGGCACCCCGCGCGGAGCACAAAGGCCTTCTTCCGGAGCGCATTCGATTTTCGCCGCCTGCTTT
>OMTP01000105.1 GCA_900313955.1 uncultured Lachnospiraceae bacterium
TCCACTCCGGAAGTGCTTTTTCGAGGCAGCAACTGGCTGACGAGTGAACAGTAACAAGAGAACCTCCCCGTGTCCTCACCCTGTCATTGATTTTGAAAATGAAACACAGTTTACTATATCATGAAAATGGAATTATTGAAAGTGACTTATGACAATCTGAAGCGACCTTCTCCCCCTCCACTCGTTGATCTGGGGATCGTAAATGATGGAGACATAGGGGTTTTCGGCAATTCTCTTCGCCAGAGCTTCGGCATCCCTGAAGCAGACAGCATTGATGGCGGGACCGCCGGCGCGGGAGAGGGCTTTCATGCGCAGATACTGTCCCTTGGAACCCATGGGCTTAGCATCCGTGAGAAGGACACGGCTCTCAGCAAATACCGGCTTCTCATTGCCTTTTCCGAAAGGCTCGAGGACAGCCATGTCCCTGATGAGATCCTCTGAGATGTAGCCAAGAGGCATGGGAACGTCGATGTGGATCTTGGTCTTCAGGTCCTCTTCCGTGAGCCTGCTGTTTGCGTTGATGGCTTTTCGGAAATCGTCAACTTTGCCCTCAGCAAGGGACAGTCCCGCCGCCATGGGATGGCCGCCGAACTTAAGAAGCAGATCCTTCACTTTAACCAGTTCCTCGAACATGGAATATTCGGGAATGGATCGGCCTGACCCCTTGACGCATCCCTCCTCCTGAGCCCGCGTGAGAACAAAGGTCGGATGTCCATATTTTTCGCGGATGCGGCCGGCGATGATGCCCGCAATGCTCTCATGGGCATCAGGCAGGAAGACGACCATGACAGGATCATGGGCAAGACCATCCCGGGCAATGACATCTTCCGCCTCAAGGACGCCGGCGTCGGTCATCGCCTTGCGGCTGTCATTTAAATCCTTCAGCTCCCGAGCGATCTGTGTGGCTTCATTTTCCGTATCCGCCTCAAGAAGCCGCTCCGCCCTGAGGGCAGTGTCGAGGCGGCCGGAAGCGTTGAAGCAGGGGCCGAGGACAAATCCAATATGGTAGGAATTAAGCGTCGCCAGGTCCAGCTTCTGGGCCCGGGCCAGTGCCAATAGGCCCAGGTTGTCCGTCTGCCGCAGCATGCGGATGCCCTCTTTGACCAGCACCCGGTTCTCGCCCGTGAGGTCAACTACGTCTCCGACCGTTGCAAATGCGGCATAGGGCAAAAGTTTCATCTCCGGATCGCCGCCCATGGCCAAAATGAGCTTCCAGGCAAGCCCCGCCCCGCAGATGTTCTTGTTGGGGTAGGTGTCGTCCGGCCGCTTCTGGTCGACCACCGCATCGGCGGGCGGCACTGCCAGCACCTCGTGGTGGTCCGTCACGACCACTGTCATGCCGTGCTCTTTGGCGCAGGCAATCGCCTCTCCCGCCGCAATTCCGTTGTCGCAGGTCACAATCGTGTCGACCCCGTCGGCCACAGCCTCCTCGATCATATGAATGTTGAGCCCATAGCCGTCCTTAATCCGCTCAGGAATCCGAAGAGACACATGGCCGCCCATCTCCGTGAGCCCCCTCTTTAAAATATAAGAAGACATAACCCCATCGATATCATAGTCCCCCATGATCCGAATCGAAGCACCCTGCCGGATCTTCTCCTTCATGATGGCGGCCGCCTTATCCATATCGGGGAGCAGCATGGGATCGAGCAGATCTTTCTTCGTCCCCCGAAGGTAGAGCTCAATATCTTTCTCCTCCGTAATATCCCGATTTCTGATAATCCGCGCCGTCACCTGGTCAATCCCATACTTCCTGGCAATCCCCTGAAAATCAGCCTTTTTGGCATAAACCAACCATTTCTCCATATTTCTCCTTTTCTTCTAATGCAAAAGAGCTGCCGCAAAAGCGTCAGCTCTTTCATCATTTTATCAGTGAGAGGCAGCTCCTGTCTCTAACCTGCAGAGACCTCGCAGCGGGACAAAAAGCCCTTTGTTACAGTTCACGGGTCACCCAGGGCGCCATGTGGAAAGCACTTCCGAAGTGGATCCTCACGGGGATGTCCGCGGAGGAAGTGCTTTCCACATGGCACCTGTTGGCCAACGTGTGAACTGTAACAGCCCTTTCCCTGGAGCGCATTCGATTTTCGCCGCCTGCTTTTGCGGCGAAAATGACTAAACAGAAGGGAAAGGGCTTGTTGCGCAGCGGAGACAGTCATCTTACTTGCGAGCTATAAACTCAGAAGTTGCGGTTGCCTCTCCCCTTCTTTTTCTTCTTCTTGCGGATGACATTCGGATTCCCGCCAGATTGAGTCCCGCCTGCGGAAGCGCCGGCACCTGCAGCAGTCGCAGCTGTTGCCGCAGCAGCGGCCTGCCTGTCCTCGATGGCGCCGATCGTGTTCTTGACATCAGATGTATTGGCATTGTGAACCTTGCCGTCAGCCATGGCTGCGCGGTAAGCAGCCGCGTCCTTGCCGACATGAGTTCTCATGAAGTTCCAAAGCGGACCTGTCAGGAAGACAGAGGAGCATGCACCGGCGACAATACCGACCATCATGGGAAGCGTAAACTCTTTGATGGAAGCCACACCCAGGACATAGAGCATGAAGATGGAGGCAAAGGTCGTGACGTTTGTGCAAATGCTTCGTGTGAGCGTCATGTTGACGGAAGCATCCACGATCTGCTCGTAGTTGACATTCGAATCCTGGCCACTCAGGTTCTCACGGACACGGTCGAAAATGACGATCGTGGAGTTGATGGAGTAACCAAGGATGGTCAGCATAACCGCGATGAAGGAACCGCCAACGGAGATGCGGAGGATCGCATAGCACATGAAGACGATTGCGACATCGTGGCAGAGAGCCAGAACCGCGGAAACTGCAAATCTTGCATCCTTGAAGCGGATGAAGATGTAGAGCAGCATGAGGATGACGGCGATGACGACGGCCTTGATGGCGTTGTTTCTCATTTCCTTGCCGACGACACCGGAGATGGACTCCGCTGTGATGTTCTTGGCGTCGACCTTGAAATTCTCAACCAGGGCATCGGACATTTCCTGACGCTCATCGACAGAAAGGGTACGGGTCTTGATGATGACCTGATTGGAGCCGACGACCTTCTGCATGTTGACATCGGCATCGCCTGTGATCTTGGAGACGACCGGCTTCACCTTCTCGTCGAGCTCTGCCAGAGTGTAGTCCTCATTGAACTCTACCGTTGTGGATGTACCGCCGAGGAACTCCTGGCTGTAGTTGAGAGCGCGCTGGCCGTTTGCGGAATGGTAGACCATGCAGCCCACACCGACGCAGAGGACGATGACGGCGACTCCCAGGAACTTGACCCAGTTCCTGACAAACCTGTGGTGGGTGTACTTCTTGGGGCGGGCCCATGCCTTCGGGCTGTGGATGCCAAGGCCGTAGACAGCGTTGACAAGCAGCTGGGAGATGACGATGGCGGTGAACATGGAGCATGCGACACCTAAGGCCAGAGTCATAGCGAAGCCCTTGATCGTACCTGTTCCCAGAGCGCCGAGGACAGCCGCTGCGATGAGAGTCGTGATGTTGCCGTCGATGATGGCGGACATAGCCTTGTGAAAACCTGCCTTGATGGCGTTCTTGACCGAGTTGCCCGCCGTGATCTCCTCCTGGATACGGGAGTAAATGATGACGTTGGCGTCGACGGCCATACCGATACCAAGGATGATACCGGCGATACCCGGAAGGGTAAGCGTTAAGTCAAATGCATTTAAGAGCACCAGGATGAGTGACACATAAATGAGCAGAGCAACCGATGCAATGACACCAGGAACCAGGTAGAAAATAATCATGATGGCCATGACGATTCCAAGACCGATGGCACCACCCATGAGGGAAGTCTTGAGGGCTTCCTGACCGAGCTGAGCGCCGACGACGTTGGAGCGGATCTCATTGAGAGTCAGGGTCAGACCGCCGATACGGATATAGGACGCCAGCTGCTTGGCCTCCTCGATACTGGACATACCCGTGATCTCCGCCTTGCCGTCCGTGATAGCGCTGGTGACGTTCGGCACAGAAACGAACTGTCCGTCGTAGTAGATACCGATGGACTCGCCATTCTGATAAGCCGTCGTAGTGGCCTCACCGAACTTGGCTGCGCCCTCGTCGGTAAATGTCAGAGAGACAACATACTTCTTTGCATTCGTCGTCTCATCCTGAGTGACCTCACCCTGGGCATCCGCAACATCAGAGCCCTCGCAGACGATGGAGCCGTCCGCCTCCAGATCTTCGATGGTCTTGTTGTTGAGGACGTAGGCACCCTGTGTGGAATCATAGGTGTAATTCTCATTTCCATCGGAGTCCTTCTGGGCGATGAAGTAGAGGGAGCCCGGCGTGCCGAGTTCCTCGAGAATCTTGTTGGCATCAGTGACGCCAGGGATCTCAACAGTCAGACGATTGCTGCCTTCCTGGTAGACATTGGCCTCTGTGGAATATTGAGTGACACGCTGCTGCAGCTTGTACTTCGTATCTTCCATGTCGGACGACGACGGATTCTCCTGGTCTGCCTCATAGGTGATGGAAACACCGCCGGACAGATCAAGGCCGGTCTTGATATTCTTCATGGAGCCTGTTCCAGTCGGGCCCCAGCCTTGAAGGGCTGTGAACATCATGAGGACCGTGACTGCGATCATGACGATCACAGTGATGATGGCATTGCGCTTTTTCATGATACTTTCCTCGTTTCTTGTTTCTTGTTACTTTTTTATTCTAATCTCCCCACCTCGGGAGGATCAGACTTTTCCTGTGCTTGCGGCAGCCAGGGGGCCCCGGGGGAATCTCTTCCTCCGCAGACATCCCCGTGAGGGTCCACTCCGGAAGAGCTTTCACTAAAACCCCGTCTGGCCAGTGGGCCGCACCACTACGAACCAAAAAATCGTCCCTACTGGCTGCTGGCTTGATTCAGTTCTCCTGCTTTTCAACTTCCATCTCAGCCTCGGCAGCCTTGAGGGCGATGGCGCACTCGACGCGCTTTCTCTGGAGGGCGCAGCCGATCTCGTAGGTGTCATTGATGCCGCCGGTGAAATTGTAGGAATTGGCGGCGCAGCCTCCGCTGCAGTAGAAGCGGGCGAAGCACTGGCTGCACTCCTCTTTGGAGTAGACATTGACTTTCTTGAACTCTTCCACCAGGTCCGGGCGGGTGATGCCGTCGGTGACATTTCCCAGAAGGAACTTGTCGACGCCGACGAACTGGTGGCAGGGATAGAAGTCTCCCCAGGGCGTGACGCCCAGATACTCGGAGCCGGCGCCGCAGCCGGACAGGCGCTTGTAGACACAGGGCCCGCCGGACAGATCAATCATAAAATGATAGAAGTTAAAGCCCCGGCCCTCTTTCTCCCGCTTGATCATCTCGTGGAGCAAAATGTCATACTGCTCGCAGAGATAGGGCACGTCTTCGGGCTGGATCGCGTAATCCGCACTGAGAGGTGCGACGACCGGCTCGATGGAGATCTCCTTGAAACCCTGGTCGGCCAGATCGAGGACGTCCTTAGAGAAGTCGAGATTCCAGTGGGTGTAAGTTCCACGGACATAGTACTCAAGGCCAAGCTTTTCTCTCTCGTCGCAGAACTTCTTTATTTTAGGAAGGATCACGTCGTAGCTGCCGGCACCCTTTCGGAAGGGACGCATGCGGTCGTGGACTTCTTTTCTGCCGTCGATGGACATGACCACGTTTTTCATCTCGCGGTTGCAGAAGTCCATGATCTCGTCATTTAAGAGAACACCATTTGTCGTGATGGTGAAACGAAAATGCTTGTCGCATGTCTTCTCGAGCTCGTGGCCGTAGGCGACCAGCTGTTTTACGACCTCCCAGTCGAGGAGGGGCTCGCCGCCGAAGAAATCGACTTCAAGATTTCTGCGGTTGCCGGACTGTGCGACCAGATAATCAAATGCTTTTTTTCCTGTCTCCAGGTCCATGATCGCGCGGCGGCCGTGGTACTCTCCCTCTTCGGCAAAGCAGTAGCGGCAGGCCAGGTTGCAGTCATGGGCGACATTAAGACAGAGTGCCTTGGTCACGGTCGGTCTCTTGGCGAAGACGTCGACGGCCGGGCGGTAGGGCTCCTCGGAATAGAGAAGCTTTTCTTTCTTTAATTCTTCAATCTCCTCGAGGGCCTCCTTCACAGTCTCCTCCCCGAATTTCGGGTTCATCGATGCTTTGATCTCATCGACATTTCTGCCCTCTTCCATGGCAGCCAAAAGATCATAGACCGCCTGGTCAACAATATGGACAGAACCGCTCGGTACGTCGAGAACGATATTCTGTCCTTCACTCTGGTACTGATGTATTTGCATAGTTTTCCTGTAATCGCAAAACCAGACAGCGACGCTTAAGCCGCTGCCTGGCCGTTCTCATTTCTAAAAGATAAATTACTTGTGCTCGCAGGTCTGGTTGCCTACTGTGCAGCTTGTCTTGCAAGCGGACTGGCAGGATGTCTGGCACTCACCGCAGCCACCCTTCTTCATGGACTCCTGAAGATTTCTTGTATTTAATGTCTTCACATGCTTCATGGTGAAACCCTCCTTTCGCTTAAGAACGTGCTCTGTAAAAACGCACTTATACTGAGGTATTATACCATGACGCATTTTTAGTTACAAGATGAATTGTATTTTTCCCTTCTATCGGTTAGAATAAGGTTACAGTTCACGGGTCAGCCAGAACTGTCTCGAAAAAGCACTTCCTTCGCGGCTCTACGCTCCGCTTCGGTCGGCTGCTCTTCGAACGTCCACTGGACGTTCAGCGCCCCCTCAAAGGTCCACTCCGGAAGTGCTTCTTCGAGGCAGCAAATGGCTGACGAGTGAACAGTAACAGAATAAGGTTACAGTTCACGGGTGGGTCACTTCGGCGCTTCGCACAAAGGTGCCCCGTGAACTGTAACGAATAAGATTATTCATTTTTCTTTTGTATTCGAAAGGAGTCTTAATCCCCCCATGGACGCGAAAGCCGTCATAGATGCCGCCATACTGATTGTGCTCATTTTCTTAAGTTCCTTCTTCTCCTCTGCTGAGACGGGACTTACCTGCGCCAACAAGATCACGCTGCAGTCCCTGGCCGACGAGGGAAACAAGAGGGCTGCCCTCACCCTGAAGGTGATCGACGACACGGCCAAGATGCTGAACACAATTCTCATCGGCAACAATATCGTGAACACCGCAGCGACGGCGCTCACTACGGCTGTCGTCATTCGCATGTTCGGCGACGCGGTGGTCGGCGTCGCGACCGGCATTTTCACGGTTCTCATCATCATTTTCGGAGAGATCACACCCAAGAACTCCGCGGCTGTCAATCCCGAGAAGATCGCCATGCGGTCGGCTCCGGTCATCTATGTGCTCATGATCGTCCTGACGCCCATCATTTTCATCGTCAGTAAGATCTCCCGCGGCCTCCTTTTTCTCATGCGGGTTGACCCCGACGCCAAGCGGACCATGACTGAGACGGAGCTCAGGACCCTGGTCGACGTGTCTCAGGAGGACGGCGTCATCGAGACGGATGAGCGCGACATGATCAACAACGTGGTTGACCTCTCCGACACCTATGCCAAGGAGATCATGATTCCCCGCATCGACATGACATCGGTGCCCATATCCATCACCTACGACGAACTCATCGAGACATTTAAGGAGCACCACTTTACCCGCCTCCCGGTCTTCGAGGACAGGCAGGAAAATATCGTAGGCATCCTCAATATGAAGGACCTTCTGGTTGTCCCCAGGGAAAATTTCTCGGTCCGCTCGACCATGCGCCAGCCCAATTTCACTTACGAGATGAAAAATATTTCCGACCTGCTCGATGAGATGAGGCTCGAGTCTCTGTCCATCGTCATTGTCCTCGACGAGTACGGGGCGGCTTCCGGCATGATCACCATGGAGGATGTCCTCGAGGAGATTGTCGGCGACATCCACGACGAGTACAAAGGCCGCGATGAAGAGGAAATCACGGAGATCGTCCCGGGCCGCGAATACTCATGTCTGGGCTCGGTCGACATCGACGACCTCAACAAGGTCATCGGCACTGATCTCGAGTCAGAGGACTACGACTCCATCGGCGGCTATGTCATCGAACACAGCGAGGATAGCCTGCCCAAAGTCGGCGAATACATTGTGGAAGACGACGGCACCCGCTTCATCGTGGAAGCCGTCCGCAAGAACCGCATCATGAGAGTGCATATCTACCTCCCGGAGAAGGCTTCCGAGGAGGATGAAGACAAAGAAAACAAGGAGTAAATTGACATGGATTACTTCATTTTAAATCCCAAAGCTCACTCATCGCAGTCAACACTTCTGTGGCCTGCCATTCACCAGAGGCTGCACCAGACGGCGACGCCCTACAAGGTCTGCGCGACCGAGTATGAGGGTCATGCTACAGTGCTAGCCCGCGATATTTCTGAAAACGACCCCGATGCCACGATTGTTGTTGTCGGCGGTGATGGTTCTGTCCATGAAGTCATCAACGGTCTCACCCATCTCGACACGGTGAAGCTGGGCGTCATTCCTCACGGTTCTGGAAATGACTTTGTGAATGGTCTTCACATCCCGACGGATCCCGAGTTTGCCCTCAATGCCATCTTAAGCCCCCGGAAAATGAAGAGAATTGACCTGGGCTGTCTTGAGGCGGACGGAAAGAAATCTCTCTTCGGCGTCAGCTGCGGCATCGGCATGGATGCAAGCATCTGTGAGGAGGCCCTCTCCTCTCCGATCAAAGACACGTTAAATGAGGTGCACCTGGGTCAGATGACTTATGGGACGATTGGCGCCAGGCAGGTTGTCACCTATGAGCCCGGCCCCATGAAGGTGCGCCTCGATGGGGAGCGCATCTTCACCTACAAGGACATGTTCTTCCTCACGGTCATGAACCTCAAATACGAGGGCGGCGGCCTTGAGCTTGTCCCCTGGGCCAGGCCGGACGACGGCATTCTGGACATCTTTGTCTGCGGCGACGGCCTGACCCGGGCCGAGCTCGTCTCCGCCATTCCGCTCGCCCGCAAGGGACTCCACGTCCGCTATCCCCACATTCACTTTGTCAAGTGCAAGACAGTGGAAGTCATTGCGGACAAGAAGCGCCCAGTGCACCTGGACGGGGAATCCTTCGGGCTCCACTCTAAGATCAGGGTCACGCTCCTGCCCAGGGCGCTCAATGTGATCACTGGATAAAAAAGAAGCTGCCGTCTGCGGCAGCTTCTTTTCTCCCCTGGAAGTCAGGTCTCTCTGCTAACTTCGATCGGTTAGATGTCATTCATCAGTTCAGGAACCTGAGCACCTCGAGCGGGTGACTCACGACGCCATCCGGGTTGGGAACGTCGCCGAAACCGTAAGAAGCAAAGAGGAAGGGCAGGCCGGCCTTTTTCGTGGCCGTGTAGTCGCCCATGGTGTCGCCGAGATAGGCCGGATCCTCGAGATGATATTTCTCGACTGCAAGCTTTATGTTCTCGGCCTTGGCAAGACCCGTGTCCCCCGGGCAGAGGTGCCCCATGACATAGGGATAAAGGCCGGTGCGCGCAAGCAGGGCCTCGATGTAGCCCGCCTGGCAGTTGCTGACAATGACAACAGGATAGCCCCTCTTCTTCATCTCCTGAAAAAGATCCGGGATCTCCGGGTAGGCATCGGGGCCATGCTCGACAAGATACTCGTTTTCCTCCTGACAGCACTTGCGAAGAAGAGCAATCGCCTCGTCCTCAGGAAGATCCGTAAAGAGAGATCGCCCGATCTCCTCCATGAGCTTTCCGAACTCCCCCCGGAGGCGCTCCGGCGTAATAAAATCATAGTCATATCCAGCCTTCTTACAGGAATTCGTCCATGCAACAGCAACCGCCTCGACCGAATCCCAGATCGTTCCATCTACATCAAAGATAATCGATTTCATGCTCTCTCCATTTCTTTTTTTTGAAACATATGATATCGTTATGGTTTGAATAAACTTAAAGTTTCTGTTACTGTTCACGGGTGGGTCACTTCGGCGCTTCGCACAAAGGCCTTCTTCCTTCACTTAGTAATTTTCGCCGCAAAAGCAGG
>OMTP01000052.1 GCA_900313955.1 uncultured Lachnospiraceae bacterium
GCGAAAATTACTAAGTGAAGGAAGAAGGCCTTTGTGCGAAGCGGCGAAGTGACCCCCCGTGAACAGTAACATCCATGCCGCATTTTTTACATAATCGTGGAATAAGTGTTGCATTAGCCATACCCTTTTTCGTAAAATAGAAAGATCAGCCGTATAGGAAATAAAGGAGTAAGAGGATTGTTTACAGACGAGCAATACGATAAGATCTGGCAGTTGAAAACGAGCAAGATCATTCAGAATCTGGATAAGAAGAGTCCGGTGGTCTACGAAGATAAGAAGGGGCAGACCTGGTACCTGGCTTTCGGGGGCAATCGGGAGGAGGGAGACAGCATCTTCATGTTCTCCACACTGGAGGCCGTTTCAGCCTATCTTGACCTGATGACCCGCGACGAAAATGGTGTAGACGCCAACGGGAATCCGATCAAAGATGAACGCGTCGCAGAGCTGGCCGCAAGACTCAACGGTTATCAGATTGCCTTTGTCAACCGCGATCTGACGGAAATTGAGGAGGAAGAGGCATTTCGGGCGTACGCCAGGCGGAAAAACATCAGTACCAGCGGCAAGCATCGCTTCCCAGCGGCACTGCGTCTGCGCCGCGGCAGGCCCATGGCGCGTCTGGAGGACAGCGACGTGGACGCATTTATGGAGCTTGTGGATCCACTCATCGGCCTTGCCGGCCTCATCACATCAAGAGCAATGTCCAAACTTATGCCCATGGGCTTCAGCATGGCGGGGAAGCGCACCGCAGAGACGACAGCCCGTCTTTCGGAAAATGGGGGAACCTGGTCCCTTGCACCCTGTGACCGTCCCCACTATAAGGAGCCGGCCATGCCTGCTGCCGGGGGAGAAAATGAGATCTCCCGCGTGAAGCTCAAGAAGATGCGCAGGGCCGGCACATGGCATGTTCGTCTCTTTCGCCACCTCACGCCTATGCAGTGGGGAGATGACGCGGAGGATGTCCTCGCGGAGCAGCTACTCGTCATGGATGAAAATGGCGACTATCTCCCGGTGCAGCCTGTCGCCTTTTATGAGACGCGCGGAGATGTTGTACTCAACCGCTTCATGGACCGGATGATCGAAGAAGGCAGCGTGCCCATGAAGATCAGGACCGATGACGAGACAACCTATTCCTTCCTCCGTGGATTCTGTGAGAGGGCAGGAATTCAGCTTGTGCTTGATGCAAAGAAAAATAAAGACCTGGACGATCTTCTGGCGCGGATCTACATCAATACCTTTGCCGGCCCGGAGGATGAGGACGAAGCCTTCGCCATGGGCGGCTGGGATCCGGACGAAGACTGGGATCCGGACGAGAACTGGGATGGCGACTGGGACGACGAAGAGGAGATGTCCGATGAGGATGTGAAGGAGATGCTGGCCCAGATTGATGGGGTTCTGGATCTCATGTCGGGGATGACGGATTCGCAGATCTACCAGATGCCTGAACATATCAAAGAAGCCTTTGTCGGTCTTTTTATCACGGCCATGGCCATGCAGGAAGACGTCCCCGTGGAGACATTCGAGAAGATGGAGAACATTCTCGACCGAATCAATAAAGTTGAGAAAAAGCACGGCAAAACCATTGAGGATTACTTTGGCGATGTCCTTGCCAAAATGGGAGGAATGGCCGGCGTCGATGATCTGGACAAGGTTGTCGACTTTGCGGAGAAGAAGGGCAAAAAGAAGGCGAAGGGAAAGAAGTCACCAAAGGGTCCAAAAAAGTAAAGCCAAAAGATGATGATCTGCCCTTCTCCTACTACTTCTATGCCAAAAGAAAGAACGTACATTGCAATTGACCTAAAGTCCTTCTACGCCTCCGTGGAGTGCGTGGAGAGGGGACTTGATCCGCTGGTGACCAACCTTGTGGTCGCCGACAGCAGCCGGACAGATAAGACCATCTGCCTGGCTGTTTCGCCTGCCCTCAAATCGTTCGGCATCCCCGGCCGTCCCCGCCTCTTTGAGGTGCAGCAGAAGGTGAGGGAGATCAACGCCAGGCGGCTGGCTGAGACAGAAGATAAGGAACGTCAGGTTTACGCGGCCTGTGATGCTGGCAATGGACATCAGGCATCCTCCGGGGCGGGCGATGCAGGGCAGGCGGCCACAGGGAAGCGAAATCTGCGGCAGTCTTCCTCTAACCTGACGGAACTTACACGGGATCCCGGCCTTCTCGTCTCCTTCCTCACAGCCGTTCCCCAGATGGCAAAATATATGGAGATCTCGTCCAGAATCTACAGCATTTACCTGCGCTATGTGGCACCGGAGGACATCCACGTCTATTCCGTCGACGAAGTTTTTATGGATGTGACAGGCTATCTCAGGACCTACGGCATGACGGCGCACGCATTTGCCATGAAGATGATTCAGGAAGTCCTGAAGGAGACAGGGATCACAGCGACCGCCGGCATAGGCACCAATCTCTATCTGGCAAAAATCGCTATGGACATTGAGGCCAAGCACATCCCGGCGGACAAAGACGGCGTCCGCATCGCCGAGCTCGACGAGAGGACCTATCGCCGCAGGCTCTGGGCGCACACGCCGATCACGGATTTCTGGCGGGTCGGGCCCGGCTATGCGCGGCGTCTCAGCGAAGTCGGCCTCTTCACGATGGGGGACGTGGCGCGCTGCTCTCTCGGCGCCCCCTCGGATTACTACAATGAGGATCTGCTCTATCGCATCTTCGGGAAAAATGCGGAGCTCCTCATCGACCACGCCTGGGGCTATGAGCCCTGTACCATTGCCGACATCAAAGCGTATCATCCTGAAAATGAGAGCCTTGGCGCAGGCCAGGTCCTCATGAGTCCCTACTCCTTTGCAAAGGGGGAAGTCATTGTGAGGGAAATGGCCGAGCAGCTGGCTCTGGACCTCATGGAAAAGGGTCTCGTCACGGACCAGATTGTTCTGGATATCGGCTACGATTCGGAAAATGTGACGGATGCCGGACGCAGGCAGCTGATCCGGGAGGAGATCAAATCCGACCGCTACGGAAGAAAGATTCCCAAGGCGGCGCACGGCTCCCAAAATCTGTCGAGGTGGACATTTTCCATGGCCATGATTGAAGAGGCGGCGGTCTCCATCTACAGGAAAGAGGTCAATCCATCCCTCCTCATCCGCAGAGTGGGCATTTCCGCGAGCCATGTCATTTCCAGAGAGGACGGGAGAGCAGAGGCGAAAAGCGAAAGTTATGAGCAGCTGGACCTCTTCACGGATTATAAGAAAAAAGAAGCGGAAGAGAAGGCAGAAGAGGAGCGGCTCGACAGGGAGCAGAGGCTTTTGAGCGCCATGCTGGATATCAAAAAGAAATTTGGAAAGAATGCCATTGTAAAGGGGACAAGTTTTGAGGATGGGGCGACCGGCAGGCAGCGCAATGAGCAGATCGGGGGGCACAAGGCGTGATAGAACATACATTTTTCTATGAAGATATCATTGACCGCCATCGCCCTGTCTCTACGAGGCATCCGGCCATGCCCATGAGTGACCGGGCGGCCCAGTTCTCCCCCTTTGCGGCGCACACAGGCTATGACGACGCCATCGAGGAGACGGCGAGGCGGACGGAGGAGAAGCATGAACTCTCCGAGGAGGAAGCCGATGTGCTGAACCGGGCACTGCAGGACCTGAAAGAGCGCATCGCGGAAAAACCTCTCGTGACCATTTGCTATTTTCTGCCCGACGAGCGCAAAGCCGGAGGGAGCTATCAGACGATCAGCGGCAGGCTCAGGCGGATCGATGAAGGGAACCGCTTCCTGGAGTTTATGGACCGAACCCGCATTTCCATGGACAGAATCATGTGGATCCGGCCACAGAGGGCTCAGCCATGGACGCAAGAAAGGAAGAATCAAATTCATGATTAAACTGCTCATAAGCTACTTTAAACCGCACAGAAAAATATTTATTCTGGATATGATCTGCGCTGTCATCGCCGCACTCATCGATGTTGCGTTTCCTATTATTTCCCGGTATGCCATGTATGATCTGCTGCCCAACAAGGCGTTTCAGGCATTTTTCACGCTGATGGTTATCGTCGGCATTGCCTACATACTGCGCGCCATCTGCTACTATGTCATGACCTACTGGGGCCACACCTTTGGCGTGCGCGTTGAGGCAGATATCCGTGAAGACCTCTTCCGCCATCTGCAGACCCTGGATTTTGAGTTCTATGACCAGAACCGGACAGGAGCTCTCATCAGCCGTCTCACCGGCGACCTCTTTGATATCACCGAGCTGGCCCACCACGGGCCCGAGGATCTGCTGATCTCCGTCCTCACGATCACCGGAGCTCTCATCGTCATGTTCTCCATCGAGTGGAGACTGGCCCTCGTCGTCCTCATTCTCCTTCCCATTTTTCTCTTCGTCATTATCCGCCAGCGCACCCGCATGTCGGAGACGTCAAAGAATGTGAAGGCCAAGATGGCGACCATCAACTCGGACATCGAATCCAGCATCTCCGGCATCAAAACAGCAAAGGCATTTGCAAATGAAAATGTAGAGAAGAAGCGTTTCGATTCCGCCAACGACCAGTACCGGACAGCCAAAAAGGACTTCTACCACGCCATGGGCCTCTTCAATGCCAGCCAGGAATTCTTCATGGGCATCATGCCCGCTGTCGTCATCGCTGTCGGCGGCTATCTCATCATGAAAGATGAACTGAACTACATCGACCTCATCACATTCACCCTGTTTGTCTCCACCTTCATCACCCCCGTGCGCAAGCTGACCCAGTTCGCCGAAATCTTCGCCAGCGGCTATGCAGGCCTTCAGAGATTCGATACAGTGATGAAAATGAAACCAACAGTGCCGGAAAATGAGAACGCCCGCCCGTTGACCGTCCGCGAGGGAAAAATAGACATCAACCACATCGATTTCCACTATGCAGATGGGCGGCAGGTCTTAAATGACATCGATCTGCACATAAAAAGTGGCGAGATGATCGCCGTCGTCGGCAGTTCAGGCGGCGGAAAGACCACCCTTTGCCAGCTGATTCCACGCTTCTATGACGTGACAAATGGATCGATCACCATCGACGGCATCGACATCCGTGACGTGACGAAAGAATCTCTTCGCAGTGCGGTCGGCATCGTCCAACAGGAAGTCTTTATCTTCCCCGACACGATTATGGAGAACATTCGCTACGGCCGTCCCAGCGCCACAGATGCAGAAGTTGTCATGGCGGCCCGCGAGGCGGAGCTCTACGACGACATTCTCGAGATGAAGGACGGCTTTTCCACCTACGTGGGAGAGCGTGGCACAAGGCTCTCCGGCGGCCAGCGCCAGAGAATCTCGATTGCCCGTATCTTCCTCAAGGATCCCAAAATCCTGATTCTCGACGAGGCGACCTCTGCCCTCGATACCGTCACCGAGCAGAAGATTCAGCAGAGCTTTGAGAAGCTCATGAAGGGGAGGACATCCATTGTCATCGCCCACCGCCTTGCCACCGTAAAAAATGCGGACCGCATCGTCGTGATCGAAGACGGTTCCATCGTCGAGCAGGGAACGGGAGATGAACTGATCAGAGAAAATGGAGTGTATGCAAAACTGCTGAGGACGCAGGATCTTTTTTCTTCCGATCACTGAGGATCAGTTTTTTCATCGCCTCGATTCTGGCCCTGACAGATCCGTAAGTGACCTCTGTCACAGGCATAAACAGTCCGGCTCTTTCGCGTTCCTGCTTTCATTGAGAGGCGCCAATGCAGATACAAGGACTTTTATGATATCTATGTCCTTGCTGACCGGTATAATCTTGATGGAATGGAACTGAAGGAAGCCGTCCGGGAAACCTTTGAACACAGAGAAACCGGCTTCGATGACATATGTGCTTTCACGGATGGCTTTATCACAAGCAAAATCCATCAGCGCCGGTGGAAAGCATTTCTGAAAAAGAAGAAAGCTTGTAACTGTTCAGAACCTTTGACGCGACATGGGGCTTTGAGCCTATACGACATTTTCAATTTTATAAGAGACAAAAACTTTGCTCCCGCTGCGACAGATTTGTTGCAGCGGGAGTTTTTGGCATTCCCTCTACATGAAAAACACCCCCAGTTCAGAAAGAATGCGCTCGTCATCCGCTGAATACGTTTTCTGGAATTGGCCGAAATGTCATTTTATGTCATTGTATATTGTAGATAAATAAATATATATTGCGGAGCGAAATCGATCTTTTTTATCGTGGGGAGAGCATGGCTGAAAACGATTTCTGAAATTGCCGTGGATTTTCAGAAGAGGACTCACTATAATCGCACATAATCCGATTGAGGAGAGGAAAAGAACGAAGAAAGGAGCAATCATAAGAAATGGCTCAGAAAATAGGAAAACATATCGCAATTTATGGAAAAGGTGGAATAGGAAAGTCGACAACGACGTCGAATATCAGCGCAGCTCTGGCCGAGGCGGGATATCGCGTGATTCAGATTGGCTGCGATCCCAAGAGCGACTCTACAAATACGCTGCGAGGAAATAATTATCTCCCAACAGTTCTTGACAGCCTGAGGGGAGGGAATCGCATTCATCTGGATGACATCTCGGTTACCGGCTTCGGAGGAGTTCTCTGTATAGAATCCGGCGGGCCGGTTCCAGGAGTCGGCTGTGCCGGGCGGGGTATCAATGCGGCGGTATCGCTTCTCCAGGAGCTCAATTTATTTGAAGAATTCAAACCGGACTATGTGCTCTACGATGTGCTTGGAGATGTTGTTTGCGGAGGATTCGCAGTGCCGATCCGGGACGGCATCACGGACAGGGCCTATGTTGTGAGTTCATCAGACTTCATGGCTATCTATGCGGCCAACAACCTCTTCAAGGCCATCAATAAATACGCTCCCACAGGCGGCGCGAAACTCGGTGGAATCATTGCCAACAGCATGAAGGCAGGTTATTCCAAAAACATCATCGACGATTTTGCCGTCAGGACTGGGACGCAAACCATAGGTTATGTTCCCAGGTCGATCGTCGTGCAGCAGTCGGAGCTGTACGGCAAGACCGTCATCGAGGCCAATCCCCACTCCGAGCAGGCGGACATCTACAGGAAGCTGGCGAAATCCATTGCTGAAAATGAGGACCTGGTCGTCCCCAATCCGCTCGGGGTCACAGAACTCCGCGACTGGGCCAGAGAGTGGGGAGATAAGATCTATGAGCTGGAGACAGGCGTTGTGAGAGAAGCGGAAGCTATATGAGCAGCTGAAAAATGTAAGAAAATGGGTAACTGTTCAGGAGGGCACTTTTGCTTCGAGAAAAACATGTCCTCCTCGGCTCAAAAGAAGGCCTGATCGATGACGAAGGTTCGCTCGCAAGGACAATTCGCCGCTGAGGACATGTTTTTCTCTCCGCAAAGAGCCCGTCCTGAACAGTTACGAAAATGGCAATTATTCAGGAGGCCGACGGTTGTGAGCGATTGAGAAGCACTTTCTCCGCGGCCACTACGCTCCGATTTGGTCGGCGCTATACGAACGTCCGCTGGACGTTCAGCACCCCTCAAATGTTCACTGCGGAAGTGCTTTTCAATCGCTCTCTCGTCGTCGGTCCTGAATCGTTACGAAAAAATGAAAGGAGGCCTCATGAGCTTTAAAGATGAGAGGAGAGCACTGACAAGAGAAAAAAGAAGCAGCGCCCTCAGCCATTATGACGGCACCATCGGGCAGTTGATCAATGACACAGCGGGCAGCGAGATCAGGCAGCGCGTACGCACATTTTCTCAGTCCTCTTCGGACGATATCATTTACGCCCTCCGTGCTCTCGGCGGGATCAGGGACAGTGCTGTGATCATCCACGGAGCGATCGGCTGTGCGGAGAGCGGCATTTTCTGGGGAAAGGACAGGGAAATCCCGTGGTACTCGACCAACCTTGACGAGAGAGATTCGATCATGGGCGGTGACGACAAGCTGCAGAAGGCTATTTTAAGGGCTTACGAAGAGACAAGTCCGGCCGCCATATTTATCGTCGGGACGCCGGTCGTCGCCATCAATAATGATGATGTCCATTCCGTGATTCTGGAGCTCGAGGAGGAGCTGGGAATTCCGCTCATCGCCATCAGTACGGACGGATTCAAGTCGAAAACGCCCCTGTCGGGACTGGATATCGTATCCCATGCGCTTCTTCGCCATGTCATCGGGCCAGCATCTGAAGATCCGTTAAAGGGAGACGACAGCGTCAATGTGATCTCTTTTCTCGACAGCGGGGAAAATGTCCTGGCAGTTCTTCGTATCTTAAGAGAACTGGGCATAAAGACACGGCTTCTCCCTCAGTTTGCTTCCATTGAGGAAATTGCAAATGCAGCAAAGGCAAAGGGTTCGATCGTACTCAACAGCGACGAGGGAGAATATCTCGCCCTTGAGCTCGAGGAGGTCTACGGAGTGCCCTATATCCGAACAGAGGCTCCCGTGGGGATCCGGGGGACAAAACGTTTCATCCAGAAGATCCGGAAGGCATTTGGCATCAGGGGAAGCTTACCGCAGTCCCTTGCCCATCTGGAGAGCGAAGCGGAGAGGTATGTGAACCTTAAGCCTTTGGCCGGCGCCTCTGTGTTCCTCGATCTTCCGCTGCCCCTGGCCCCGCCTTTTGTGGAATTCGTCGAACAGCTCGGCGGGGATGTGGGAGGCCTCAGTGTGGATACTGTCGATTTATCGAATCGGAGGATGATCGAGGAGCTGGATGGGCTCGCCCATTCCCTGCCGGTCCTCGTGGCCAATGGCCAGCCGTTCGAAAAGGCCAACATCCTCTCCAAAAATAAGATGGATTATTATTTTGCGGTCAGGGACTCAGGAGCCTTTGCCCTGGCGGGCGGAGCCCTTCCCATTTCCCTCACCGGAGTTGGGATCTATGGCTTTGAGGGAGTCCGAAACATTGTGACGAGCATCAAACGAAGCGAGCAGGCAAAACTCTTTGGCATTCATTCCGGACTTACAGAAGAGACAGCTTATAAGCCGTCATGGCTGAGAAAAAGTCCCAACTGGTACATCAAGCAGGAAGTCAAATAGGCTGGAAAAAGGTAGAGATATGGGAGATAAGACAAATATTGCAAGGCCAAGAAACGGATGTGCCCTCCACGGGGCGCTCTGGACAGTAGAGGAAATAAGAGGAGCCGTCCCCATCGTGCACGCAAATGCAGGTTGCAGTTTTCAGAGCAGTCTCTCGCTTTGGGCGGGGGGCGGCGGCAGCCCGAAATTCAGCGGATCCGCCGTCCCCTCCACCAATTCGCAGGAGCGGCATATCATCTTCGGCGGCGCGTCGAGGCTGCGCGAGCAGATCAAGAACACGGTGAAAGTTGTCGACGGCGATCTCTATGTGGTCCTCACGGGGTGTGAGGCCGCCATGGTCGGCGATGATGTGGACGCCATGACGAAAGAGGCGAGTGATCAGGGACTTCAGGTGATTGATTCCCAGACCCCGGGAATCCGCGGAGATGTCCATCAAGGCTATGAGCAGGTCATGAGCGATCTTGTCGAGAAAATTCCCGGGCTTAAAGGGTATCCAGCGCCGGAAAAGGATGAAAAGCTCATCAATGTCTTCGGAATCCTTCCTCATCAGAATTTCACTTTCCGGGGAGACCTTGCGGAAATCAGGAGAATCCTCGAGGGAGCAGGGTATCATGTCCATACATTTTTTGGACCGGTGGACGGCGTTGAGGAGCTGAAAAGAGCGCCAGGAGCCGCCCTCTCCATCAGCTTTTCCAGGTGGGGCGATAAGGCAGCGGAAAGTCTTCAAAGGCAGTATGGCATCCCCGTTTTGAAGAGGGAAGCGCCTCCGACAGGTTACGCCGCTGCCCGGGATCTTCTGGAGACCGTTGCGGAACTCGTCCCGGCGGACAAGGAGAGGTTGCAGAGCTTTCTGGCGGCCGAAAAAGAAACATTTTCCTATTACCTAGGAACCCTGAGGGACATCTTCTATGAAAAGAACATTTCCCGAAGGATTGCCGTCGTGGGAGATGAGGCGGAAGTGACCGCCCTGTCTCATTTTCTGACAGACTATCTAGGCGCCTGTGTTGAAAATGCGATTGTCACGGATTTTCTGCCCGCCGACGGGCAGTCCGAGGACGAAAGGCGGGAGAAACTTTCATCGCTTGCGGAAAATGTTTCTTTTACGCAGGACAGCCATGAGATCGCGCGGATCGTCCGCCACTCGGGTGCCGGGATTCTTGTGGCGAGTTCTCTTGAAAGGGCTGTTGCCAGGGCAGCGGGTATCGAGCTCCTTGAGACAACATTTCCTGTTTTCGACAGTGTGGCTCTTGGCGCATCGCACACAGGGATCCATGGGGCGCTCGAGCTCAGCCGCGAATACATCTCCGCAGTGCTGAGGGCCGATGCAGGAAGGAAAGAGAGAGTCGTTGAGGAGATCGTTGTCGGAGGGTGATGCTTCAGCCGGGAAAACGACGGGCATTTTATCTGTTTTTTACAGAGGATGCCGTGAGAAAGTGAAGATTTGTGAGAAGAAGAGGAGGATTTAATTATGTCAAGAGCGATTACAAGAGATGAACTTTTTCGTGAACTGGACCTGGACAATTCGATTCAGAATGACGGAGTGTATTTCAGTCCGCAGGTCCTGAAGACGATCGATTTTAAAAACAAGTATCAGGAGCAGATCAGAGGATGCTTCGATATGAATCACGAGACATTCACGGCGCTGAGTCTTCCGACGCAGATCCGCTTATCCAGCAATTACAGGATCCGGGTGGCCTACAGACACAATGCCCCGTATCATGTGGAGCTGGAGGACGGCCATTACGTCCTCTATAAGGGGAAAGAATACCTCGATGAGGTGACCTTCATCGAAAAGCCGCAGTGGTACGACAGGCGCACGAGCGACGGAGTTCTCATGAAGACGATCGCCCAGGAAGTAGGCAAGACAAAACTCACGGTGGCTTACAGCAATGAATGCGCATTGAAGGACAAGGGCCTTGACTGCAAGTTCTGCAATATCAATGCGACCAAGAGGAACTTTGCCGATCTGCAGGGAATTGAGTGGAAGACTGCAGAGCAGATTGCGGAGACATATCAGGCGGCCTATACAGAAGGATACCGCGCTATGACGATCACGGGCGGCTTCATTCCCGAGAGGCGAGAAGTCGATTATTACATTGACGTTGCGGAGGCAATCCACGACGCCATTGATGCGGATGATTTTGGAATCACAGCCTGCATAGGAGCGCCGCAGGACCTTGATATCATCGATAAATACAAAGAGGCCGGCTATACAGGCATTTCTTCCAATATGGAAATCTGGGATGCAAATATTTTCAAGGCGATCTGCCCAGGCAAGGAACAGGTCTGCGGGGGAAGACAGAACTGGATCAATGCCCTGAAGCATGAGGTTGAGGTATTTGGAAAGGGCAACGTGAGATCGTTTTTCGTGGCAGGCATTGAGCCGAAATCGAGTCTTCTGGATGGTCTTGAATATCTGGCATCGATTGGAGTCGTTCCCATTCCTCTCCACTGGATTCCGAATCCGGGCTCTGAACTCGAGGGCCACAGGGCGCCTACGCCGGAGTGGTTCCTGGATCTTGACCTGAAGGCCTATTCCATTTTAAAGCAGCATGGCTTTACCCACAGGGATCTCTTTGCTTCTGCCAATGTCGAAAATTCGATTTTTGACTACTTATTTGATCTCGATGGCGACCATCTCGACAATGAGCGCCACAACAGCGATACGATTCAGTTCAAGACGGATGCATCCGTCGCTGTGTAAGGGCAATGATGGAGGAGGAAGTATGGGAAGAAACAGGAATGTATTTTCTGCAGGCATGAAAAGAAGAGTTTTCAGGAGAGTCGGGTCACTTGCTGTGGCATGCCTCCTGATACTTACGGGGTGCGGTTCTTCCGGAACGGCGGCCGCACCTGCCCCTGCTGCCAACACCAGTGAGGCGGAAAGTGGAGACCTTGGGGCTGCGGCGAAATCCGGGTCTCAATCATCCGATGCGTTTACCATCCGGCAGGGCGTGAACCTGGCAAATGATATTTATGATCTGAAAGTTCTGGATGATCACACGGGACTTTTCAAGGACCAGGGAATTAATTTAGAGACGACAGAGTTCTCAGCCGGAATTAATACCATTGATGCCATTGCCACCGGGCAGCTTGACATTGGTCTGTGTGCGGATTATGCCGGCGTGAACAGAATCGGCAATACGCAGGACAGCACAGATCTGAGATTTTTTGCCTCCTTTGGCGTTGCAGATTCTTACTCGTTATATGTCAATCCTGAGAAAATCAAAAGCTCTGAGGATCTGTATGATGCGACACTGATCTCGCAGGCGGGTGTTGTATTTGAATATGAATATGCCAAACTATTCGAAAAAGAAGGGGTTGACGGGAGCAGAATAGAACTCACGAATGTGGGAAGCATAGCAGAGGCATTAGCACTGGCAAAGGCAGGTACAGGCGATGCCTACTGGGCTGCACTTCCTTTTCAATCCAGGTTTGCGGCTTATGGATGGGTTCCTTATGTGAATCTGCAGGATGTAGATGCGCCTATGTATACCTACCTTGTGGCCAATGAATCCTATCTCAAAGAAAATAAGGAGGAGGTCTCTAAGTTCCTCAAGGTAGCCCAGGAAGGGATTGAGTATATTAATGATCATCTCGATGAATCTGCAGAATGGATCTCAGAAGCAAGCGGTATTGATAAACAGATTGTGATTGACAGCTGGAAAGCCAATCAGCACGATTATAATCTTTCTGACGATGCTGTCTCTGCGCTAAAAAATGTCAAGGACTGGTGCTATAAGAACGGGAAATTTGACAAGGATTATGAGGTGACGGACTTTATTGATCCGGAACCGCTAAAAGCAGCTTTTCCTGAAAAAGTCACTTATTAGAATAAATAGGGAGTCGTTTCTGCGACCTAAAGGATTAGAGGAGAAGCAACAAAGAAAGGAGGATACAAAGGATGAAAAGAAAAATAAAAAATCTTCCAAAAATTATATGGAAAAGCGGAATTCTCAGTTGGATTCTCCTGCTTGTGATCTGGACGGTTGCTGCGTCATTCCAGTCCCCGGATTTTCTTCCGGGTCCCAAAGCCACTCTGGCTGGTCTTAAAGAGATCATCGCATCCGGAGTGCTGTGGCAGGATATCCGAATCAGCATTTGGAGAGTCGTAAACGGATGGCTGCGGGGACTTCTCATTGGGATACCTCTGGGGCTTCTGATCGGAAGATATAAGGTTGCCAGAGAGCTTATGGAGCCCATCCTGAATTTTTTCAGATTTGTTCCCTCCATAGGATTTCTTACTCTGTTCCTTATGTGGTTTGGCGTCGGTGAAGAATCCAAGCTTGCGCTCATCATGTATGCTTCCGTGTTCCCTGTTATTATCAATACAGCGGCAGGCGTACAGCGCATAGATCCTGTCAAATATCAGGCGTCCGAGTCGCTGGGAGCCAACAGATTTTGGTCGTTTATCACTGTTACAATTCCGGCTTCAGTGCCGGGGATATTTACGGGTGTGCGTCTTGGATTGTCTGCATCCATCATATCGATTGTCGGGGCGGAAATGCTCGCGGCCTCCGACGGCGTGGGATATCTCATCTACACTTCAAAATTATATTTCAGAACTGACTGGATTTTTGTAGGTATTGTTACACTCGGAACACTGGGATTTCTTGCGGATCGCGGGCTTAGATTTTTTGCTTCAAAGGCACTTAAGCATTACGGGGCCGTTTGATGCCCGGGAATCGGCCTGAAGGAGCCGGGGATGTCTTTCGTAGGAACTACAGATTTGGGATTTGCTTTAAGGAGGATTGGGTATGGGAAAATGCAAGATAGAGACACGGGACCTGTACAAGAGCTATGCAAAATGTGGTGAAAATATTCTGAGCAACATCAACATCAGAATTACTGAGGGAGAATTCCATATCTTTCTTGGGGCAAGTGGATGCGGCAAAACGACACTTCTAAATATCATCGCTGGTTTTCTGAAGCCGTCGGCAGGAGAAATTCTGGTCGATGGCGACCCGGTTACGGGACCCGGCGCAGATCGGGGAGTTGTTTTTCAGAATGCAGATCAGGCTCTTTTCCCCTGGCTCAATGTACAGAGGAATGTTGAGTACGGACTCAGAATGCAGGGACAAAACAGAAAAGAACGCGCAAAGACAGCTCTCAGGAGCATAGAAATGGTCGGCCTTGGCGGCCATGAGAAGAAATGTCCGGATGAATTGTCTGGCGGAATGAAGCAGAGAGTTCAGATCGCAAGATCACTTGCTGCGGATCCCAATGTGCTGATCATGGATGAACCTTTTGGAGCACTGGATCCGGAAACCAGAAGAGGCCTTCAGGACGAACTGATCCGTATCTGGAGGAAGACGGGCAAGACCATTCTCTTTGTCACCCATGATATTTCTGAAGCGGTGTATCTGGGACAGAAGATCAGCATTTTCTCTTCCTCTCCAGATTCACAGATTGCAGAAGAGGTAGAGGTTCCATTTTCTTATCCAAGAGATCTGGAAGATCCAGACCTTGTGGATTTTACAAGAGGAGTGCAGTGGAAACTTGAGAGGGCTGTTCATCTGAATCATCCAGCCCAGCACAGAGGACCAGTTGCAGAGCACAAGCATGATAAGATTATAGACATGGCTGTGTAATGGCACCCAAAGAGAAGGCTCTTACGATTCCGCGGTCGCAGTCTGCGTTTCGTATGATCTCTTCCGCCTCAGGAAGGGCATCGAGGTCGACCGCTTTGGATATGAGAAGGTTTCGGAAGAGAAGACATTGACAGCATAATTGAAATCATTCCATTGGAGGTGACGAGGAATATGGGAAATTTATTTACTTCAGAATCAGTAACAGAAGGCCATCCGGATAAGGTGGCCGACCAGATATCGGACGCCATTTTGGATGCCTTGATTGCTCAGGATCCTGACTCCAGAGTTGCGGCCGAGACAACTGTGGCAACCGGACTTGTGCTCATTGTGGGCGAGATTACTACGAAGGCCACTGTGGATATTGCAGAGGTTGTCCGAAATACAATCCGCGAGATCGGGTATACAGATGACGGAGAGGGATTCAGTGCAGATTCCGTGGCCATTCTTCAGTCGATTGACAAGCAGTCTGCGGATATTGCCCTGGGAGTGGACAGGGCGTATGAGTCAAAGCAGGAGGGAGCAGACAAAGATTACGGCACAGGCGCAGGTGATCAGGGAATCATCTTCGGATATGCGACGAATGAAACACCGGAATATCTTCCGCCCGCTATTTCTTACGCACATCGCCTGACACGACAGCTTGCAAGGGTCAGAAAAGACGGTACGCTGCCCTATCTTCGTCCGGATGGGAAGAGTCAGGTTACAGTGGAATTCGACGACACAGGAAAAAGAGTCAAGAGAATAGATACAGTTGTCATTTCAACCCAGCACACCGCGGATGTCACGCAGGAGCAGGTTCATAAGGACATTCTGGAATATGTCATCAAGGCGGTCCTTCCGGCCGATCTTCTGGACGATAAAACAAAATATTATATCAATCCCACAGGACGATTTGTGATCGGCGGTCCTCATGGAGACGCAGGACTTACGGGTCGCAAGATTATCGTCGATACCTACGGCGGGGCCGGTCACCACGGCGGCGGTGCTTTCTCCGGCAAAGATCCGACCAAGGTGGACAGAAGCGGGGCCTATGCGGCGAGATGGGTTGCCAAAAATCTGGTGGCCGCCGGCTTTGCCGACAGACTGGAGATCGAGCTTGCCTATGCAATCGGTGTTGCGGAACCGGTTTCGATCGCGGTCGATACGTTCGGAACGGGAAGATATTCCGACCAGCAGATTGTAGATGTCATCAGGAAAGTCTTCGATTTAAGACCGGCTGCGATCATCGATGCATTACAGCTCAGGAGACCCATTTATAAGAAAACAGCAGCCTATGGGCATTTCGGAAGGGAGGACGCTGATTTCACCTGGGAGAAGCTGGACAAGGTCGAAGCAATCAGAAAAGCTCTTTAATCAGTGAAGGGGTTCCACAAGGCAAAAGAAGAATAAGCAGCTGATGGATGTGGCGGTTAGACTTTCATCCTGCCCGGAGCAGGAAGAGAGGCCTGACGTTACTGTTCACGGGTGGGTCACTTCGCCGCTTCGCACAAAGGCCTTCTTCCTTC
>OMTP01000012.1 GCA_900313955.1 uncultured Lachnospiraceae bacterium
AATTTGCGCGCAAAAGCGGGCGCGCAAATTCGAATGCGCCCTGATGGAAGGTCTCTTTGCTACGCACCGGGGTGCCCCGTGAACTGTAACATAGAATGGAGCTGTTCACAGGTGAACCCATGGGGACAAAAGCTACTGGGCTCATGGATCCGATGCGGTGCTTATGTTCACGGGAAACCCCGGCGCGAAGCGTCACAGTGTTTTACCCAAGAACTGGAAGGATGGAATAGAACCAGATTTCCCAAATGGTAAGGAGAGAATAGACATGGGAGAAGAACATTATCATATTCGCGTGAAGAAGGGGCATGTGAAGAGGCTGCGCTTCTGGTTCGCCCCGATCAGTCAGAAAATCCTGGATGCGGACGCCGACTGGCTGGAGGATGAGGAACTGTCCTGCGACAACATTTGCACAAAGGCACTCTTTTACCCCATTCTCAGGAAACATTTTCCGGGAGAATTTCAGTGGCATGAGGAGATCAATGTCATGCCCATGAAGAACGTCAGGGGTACGATTCGCGAGACGCGCGCCGTGGTCAATGCTCTCGAGCACAATTATGACGACCCGCGCCTGCGCTCTTATAAGAAGACGTTTGCGATCGACCTCCTGGTGGATGCGGACGAGTACGAGGAGAAGTATGCGGAGGCCTCCGAGGCGGAAAAGATCAAAGCAATCGAGGAGCACAAGGATGTCCTCATCGAGTATTACACGGCCATCTGCGACTATCTGGACGATATCGTGAAGCGCTACGAGCCGCAGGGATTTCTGGGGGTTGCCATCTGCGCGCCTCACTGAGGTTACAGTTCACACGTCAGCCAACAGGTGTCCTTCGTAAAGCGCTTCCGGAGTGGACCTTTGAGGGGTGGCCGCGGAGGAAGCGCTTTCCGAAGAACACCCTGGCTGACCCGTGAATTGTAACTCACTGAGCGTGAAAATTCCCTGTTTTCATGTTGTACATAAAATTGTGGCATGATACAATAGAAAGTGTTGGAAAAAAGCATACCAATTAGGAGGTATAGGAAGTATCATGTCTTATGTTGACGAAATCTTAGCCAGTGTCAAGACAAAGAACGCTGGCGAGCCTGAGTTCATTCAGGCTGTCACAGAAGTCCTCGAGTCCATCCGCCCGGTCGTGGATGCACATGAGGAGGAGTACAGAGCAGCAGCTCTCCTTGAGAGAATGGTCGAGCCGGACCGCATCATCACCTTCCGTGTTCCGTGGCAGGATGACGAGGGCAAGTGGCATATGCAGAGAGGCTACCGCGTCCAGTTCAACAACGCCATCGGACCCTACAAGGGCGGCCTTCGTTTCCATCCGTCCGTCTATCCGGGCATCCTCAAGTTCCTGGGCTTTGAGCAGGTCTTCAAGAACTCCCTCACAACGCTCCCGATCGGCGGCGCAAAGGGCGGTTCCGACTTCGACCCGCACGGCAAGTCAGACGCAGAAGTCATGCGTTTCTGCCAGAGCTTCATGACAGAGCTCTACAAGTACATCGGCGAGAACATCGACGTCCCGGCAGGTGACATCGGCGTAGGCGGCCGCGAAGTCGGCTACCTCTACGGCCAGTACAAGAGAATCACAAATTCTTATGAGAGCATTCTGACCGGCAAGGGCATGTCCTTCGGCGGATCCCTCATTCGTCCGGAAGCAACTGGATACGGACTTATTTACTGCACAAATGAGATTCTGAAAATGAATGGTCAGAGTCTTGAGGGCAAGACCTGCGTCGTCTCCGGTGCGGGCAATGTCGCTACCTATGCGATTGAGAAGCTCCAGCAGCTCGGTGCAAAGCCGGTCACCTGCTGCGATTCCACAGGCTGGATCTATGATCCGGACGGCATCGATGTCGATACCCTCATCGAGGTCAAGCAGGTTATGCGCGCCCGTCTCACAGAGTACAAGAAGAGAAGACCGAACGCAGAGTACCATGAGGGCAAGGGCGTATGGACTGTCAAGTGCGACTACGCTTTCCCGTGCGCTACACAGAACGAGCTCGACGTCGAGGATGCCAAGGCACTCATCGCCAACGGCTGCAAGGGCGTCTTCGAGGGTGCCAACATGCCGACAACTCTTGAGGCAACTAAGTACATCCAGGAGCAGGGCCTCCTCTTCACACCGGGCAAGGCATCCAATGCCGGCGGCGTCGCCGTCTCCGCACTCGAGATGTCCCAGAACGCAGAGCGCCTCAGCTGGACCCGCGAGGAAGTCGACAAGATGCTTCTCCGCATCATGACAGACATCGCTCACACCATCTCCGATGCTGCCGAGAAATACGGCCAGAAGGGCAACTACGTCGTCGGAGCCAACATCGCAGGCTTCGAGAAAGTCGCAGATGCCATGCTCTCCCAGGGCGTCTACTAATTCCACAGAGAAAAGGCGGGAACCGGCATGGTTCCCGCCTTTTTTATTTGTAAACAATTGTAACTGTTCAGGGACCGACGGAAAGGTGCGATAAAAAAGCACTTCCTCCGCGGCCACCCCTCAAAGGT
>OMTP01000017.1 GCA_900313955.1 uncultured Lachnospiraceae bacterium
CGGATGACGGTGGTCCAACTGTCATGTTGGACTCCATCATCTGGGTACCAGTTTATCGACCCTTTGGGCTGCTTCAGGAAGTCTGCTCTATCGAATCAGAGACGTAACTGTTCAGCAGGCCTGACGAAGGCGCGATAAAAAAGCACTTCCGAAGTGGACCTTTGAGGGGTGGCCGCGGAGGAAGTGCTTTTTTTATCGCACCTTTCCGTCGGGCCCTGAACAGTTACATCAGAGACACAAAAAAAGAGGCTGCCAGCCGCCTGACAGCCTCCACTTGATGGAAGGGAGAAATGTATGTGGTAGATGATGATTTTCAGTCGATCGTGATGCTCTGGTCCTCTTCGACCTCTGGCTTCTCCTCGATCTTGGGGATGGAGATGATAAGGACGCCGTTCTCAAACTTTGCCCTGATGTCCTCCTGCTTGACATCCTCGCCGACGTAGAAGCTTCTCTCAATGGTGCCGTAGAATCTCTCGCGGCGGACAAATCTGCCCTCATTCTCAGCCTCCTCACCCTCCGGGGACTTCTCCTCGCGGTGAGCGTTGACGGTGAGATAGCCATCCTTAAGGGATGCGCGGACATCTTCCTTCTTGAAGCCCGGAAGCTCAACAGCCATCTCGAAGTGATCCTTGAACTCCTTGACATCTGTGCTCATCTGGGTGCTGCCCGTTGCATGGAAGAGGTCGGGCGTGCGGTTGAATGTATCTGTGAACCAATCATTCATAAAACTATCTGTAAATAAGCTGGACGGTACTAACATGATAAAAATCCTCCTTCTATATGAAAATGTGTTGTGTGTGATGTTGTTTGTTTCGGTATGTGCCTCATTGCACATGCCTTTTTATCTTACACTTTTAAAAAGTTTTTGGAAATAGAGGAGATCTTTCTGTCTTTGTTGATCTCTTTCCTCCTGACAAAGATAGTTATATCACTCATTGTTAGCACTGTCAAGCATCGAGTGCTAAATAATATATAAACTGATTTCATTTTTTCTTTAGAAATCACGTTCCTCACATCCCAGTAAGTTCGATGTGCCTATCCACTTGAAGCAGTTATACGCCCGTAACTGCTCCGGGTGGGTAACTAATGAGGACGGGCTCTAAGCGGAGTGAAAAACACATCCACAGCGGCGAATTGTCCTTCCGAGCGGACCTTCGTCACTCCTCGGGCCTTCTTTTTGAGCCGAGGAGGACGTGTTTTTCGCGAAGCAAGGACGTTTTCCTGAATAGTTACCCGGGTGGATAGTTTCTCTAACGATCTCCGGGATGTCTTTGCGCGAAACGATCAGACGCCGCTACCTGCTCCGGGCAGGCAGCGGCGTCTGACTTTTCTTATCTTACATCAGGAGAACGTGATGTCCCATGTGGCGCGGGAGATCCAGCTGCCGCCGTTTTCTTCAAAGAGGCGAAGGGTACCCTCTTTGATGTCCTCCATGCCGGTCACGGTGACGGTGTGGGGGAAGCTGAGGGACTGGCCTTTCTCGACGAGGAGGTCGTAGGTGACATCATCTTTCGTCTCCTCCAGGACAAGACGGTATTTGCCGCCGGCATAGGTGACGGACTCGCCCAGAGTGACGGTAACAGACGGCTTGCCGGAGGCCGTCGGAGTAGCGGAAGCTGAGGACGCGGTGGACGCACTTGATGCTGTGGACTCTGTCTCCGAATCAGAAGAAGAATTCACCGACATATCCTCGACCGTCTTCTTGACCACCGTGATGCTCACCTTGGAGCCCACGCTGAGGACCATGCCGGGATCGACGCTCTGGCCGATGACCGTCCCCTCCTTCTGATAGGAACTGATGCCCTCGGTCACCTTCATGAAGAGACCGCTCCGGGCGCAGGCCCGAAGAGCCTCCGCGCGGGTCATGCCGGCAAGAGACGGCATGGACAAATTGGCGTCCGCGCTCTCCCCGATGCTGACGTAGACCGTCACCTTCTCGTCCGTGCGCATCTTCGTGCCCGCCTCGGGGCTTGTGCGGATGACGTCACCCTTCATGACAGACGACGACGTGCGTTTTTTGATGCTGACGCTTGAGAAACCCGCATTTCGCAGATCATCCACAGCTTCCGGGTAGAGCTGGCCCGCATAATTGCCAAGCCGCACCGCATCCGGCCCGTCGCTCAGCGTGTACTCAATCGTCCCGTTGGTCTTGATGGTCTCGCCCGCCTCCGGATCCGTCGACACGATTGTGTCCTCGCTCTTATTGGACGTCACGCGCTCTCTGAACTTGAGGCCCACATGCAGGGCTTCCGTCTCCTTCAGTGCCTCGTCGACCGTCTTGCCGACAAGATCGGGCACCGTCACTTCCGTCGACGACTCCGTCGCGGTTGAGGCGGCGTCACCCGCATTTTCCGAACGGGGACGCATGCGGAAGATCATGACAAGAAGGGCGCAGATCGCGAGGGCAAGAACGAGTGTCGCGATTTGCAGGAAATGGACCCTCGCCGGGGAGTCATTTTCCTCCTCCTTGTCGTCCAGATCGTCAAGATCTTCATTCGGTTCATTTTCGAAATCTTTATTCTTATCGTCCATACTTTCTCTCACATATTACTGGTTAAACATGATGCCGCTGCCGGACGTCGCCGATCCCAGGAGGGCCTCTCCATTCCAGAGAAGGGATGCGCTGCCCGTGAGCGGACGCGCGTAACTGCAGCCCGCCGCGCGGAAGACCTGCTGCATGCCGGCGCAGGTGAGGCCGGTCGACGAGCTCAGCACATAGTAGTCGCCCGGGCTCACCATACCGACGGCATTATAGTAAACGGCATCCGACTGCCCCTCGACGAGCGGCATGCTGTTGTAAATGAGCACCGGCGCGTCCGTTAGGATACTTGCGACGCATCCCTGGGAAATGAGATCTCCGCCCGCATATCCCGCTCCCGGCGAGAAAATGCCCCCTGTCGAGGTGATGCAGATCTCATGCCCGGTCGTCGTGTCTCCCCCTGTGATCTGGCCATTGGAGATGACGACTCCTCCGTTCGTTGTCGCTCCCGTCAGAACCCCGACGCCCTTCTCCGTCGAGGCGGTCGTGATCTGGGACGGGTTGTTGATGCAGATGTGCACGAGGTCATAGGCGTCAAAGGACGAAAGACCCGCGAACAGGGTTGCCTCCTCGATTCGCCTGGTGCGGTGGCTCGTATCGGAGGAAGCCGCCCGCTGGGCATAGGTAGAGCTCGAGGCATTGATGTAGAGCGTGTGGTCGTGGCCATTTACCTTGACCGGAACCTCATTGAGGCCCACAACAAGGGTGACCGGAGACATGTCGATGCTGTTCGAGTCGACATTTTCCTCGGAGCCATCGGCGTAAACCGCAACAACTCCATTTCCATCAGGAATCTGCCCCGCATAGTAGCTCTTCGTCGTCTTGAGGCCTGTGATCGAGACATGATTGACCTCCAGGGCGACAGCGCCGTAGGGGGTGTAGACCGTCCCATCCGTCCCGCCCGCCGAGAGGTTGGAGGCGTCATAGGTAAAGTTGGTGATCTCTTTCTCGGTCCCGTCGGCATAGACGCGCATGACCTTGATCTGGTCGGCCGGGATGTCCTGGCCCTCCTTGACGGACGACTCGCAGGTCGCCGTGATTTTGACGATACCGCTCTTGCCGTCTTTCTCCCTGGAGTCGTCGTAGCTCATGGACAGGGGATTCTCCTTGTCCTCTCCCTGCTTTTTAAAAAGCCCGCCGCTGCCGAGCCCGTAGCCCAGAAAGACGGACACAGCCAGCACTGCACAAATGACAGCGATCAGAATTCCCTTCTGTTTTTTCGAAAACTGGTTCATTGTGCCTCACCCCCTGTCGTATGCTCGCCGCTGCCGCCTCCCGACGGATTCTCCGGAAGCGGCGTCTCGGTCGGGGCTTCACTCGGAGCCTCCGTCGGCACCTCGGTCGGGATCGGCGTCTGCGTCGGAGATGGTGTCTCACTGGGCGTCTCCGTCGGAGTCGGCGTTTCGCTCGGCGTCTCCGTCACGCTGGGCGTCAGAGTGATCGTGGGCAGAGGCGTCGGGGTCGGCGTCGGCGCGGATGTCCCGTCTGTATAGGCAAAGGGACTGACGAAGCTTCCCCACGGATACTCGACAACATTTCCGTCCGTGGAAGCCGCGGATGTGGTCCCGTCGGTCACGCCCGCAGGCATCGTGTCCGTCGCAGACTCTGCCGCCTCGCTGGTGAGGGACGGCAGGGCGCTCCCGTCAGCCATGCCCGGCCCGTCCGCATCCACATCATCGACATAGCGGTTCTTGATGTAGCTGTTTGCATATGCAAATGTATCTCCTGTGTCTGTCTTCATGGTGCTCACAATGGCTCCCATGTAGTCGACTGCCTCGGTCATGCGCTTGTAGTTGTCCTCGTAGGCTGCCGTCAGCACGTCCCCGGGGATGTCCGGGGATGTGAGGAAGATGTCATAGGTCCCCTCATCTCCTTTGATCTGTCCCAGAAAGACCAGCTTGATGTCCCCGGCAATCCCGGACAGATCATTTCCCTCCGTGTTGACGATATAAAGAGAGGCAAGCCTGCCGTTGTCGGCATTTTCCGACGTGAGCGCGCCGCTGTGATAGGACGCCATGAAAGCCGTCTTCTCATAGAAGCGCACAATCTCCGTGTCGTGGACCAGGTTGTAGTCGTTGGCCTCGGCCGCCGCATCGGTGTCATCGATATAGATCGTCCGCACGACTGTCTGACCCTGCCATGATCCCGGAATCTCAAACTTCACATGCCTCACCGCAATCTTCCTCGTCGGCAGCGATTCCTGCGTCTGATTGTCCGGCAGGTGCAGATAGCCGTCGCTCCCAATCGTGAGCGCCGAGTACTGGGTAAAATCCTCCCTCGCGGCGAGCACATCCACCTGCGCGGCCTGGCTTTCCGCCTCACCCGTGGAATATGTCACCGTGCCTTGAGACCCGCATCCGGCCAGCGCGATCACCAAAGAACATGCCATCGCCCCGGTCAGCCATTTCTTTATCTTCATATAGGCATATCTCCTTTTCCTTCCTTACACTATGTCAACCTCCCGCAGAAAATGCAAGCCTTTTTTTTCAGGTGGGACCAGTGGGACCGTGTTATAGTTCACGGGTCAGCCAGAACTGTCCCGAAAAAGCACTTCCTTCGCGGCCACCC
>OMTP01000039.1 GCA_900313955.1 uncultured Lachnospiraceae bacterium
GCGGCGAAAATCGAATGCGCTCCGGAAGAAGGCCTTTGTGCTCCGCGCCGGGGTGACCCGTGAACAGTAACGAATGTCTGCATTGACAGCAACCTGGTTCTGATCAAGGTAGCGGAGCTTCGGAAAATGAGATATGATTTACTCATCCCCGGAGAGACAAACGGCAGCTTTCTCAAAAACGTATCGCCTGACTTTGGAAAAGATCCATTTCATGAATAAGAAGGGAGGATGCCTGATGATCACCATCTTCAATCGAAAAGAAATTTTTGTCACACAGGACATGCATAAGTTGGCAGAGATGCGCGATGTACTTGCCGCCCATGGCATTGAGTGTATCGTGGATACAGTAAACCTGTCTGATCACGGCGGTGCGTTTGGTGCCCGGCGAGCATATACGGGAAGCTTTGGCATCAATCAGAGTAGCGTATATGTGTACCACCTGTACGTCCACAAGCAAAACTACGATCAGGCTATGTATCTTATTGGCTCCCTGCGCTGATTTTGTTGATTTGTCTGCGAATGAAAGGGAGGTGACTAATGAATGTCTACCACATGGAATCCATGGCACGGATGCACGAAAATTTCTGCCGGATGCAGGCACTGCTACATGTACAGACGGGATGCGGAATACGGAAAGAACTCTTCCATCGTGACGAAGACATCCAGCTTTCGTCTCCCTGTCCAGAAGGACAGACACGGAGAATACAAGGTAAAGCCGGAGGACGGCATTGTCTACACCTGCTTTACCTCTGACTTCTTCCACCCCGACGCCGATATATGGAGAAAAGAAGCCTGGGACATGATGCGGGAACGTTCAGATCTCACATTTTACTTTATCACCAAGCGTCCGGAGCGCTTCTCTGTCCTTCTTCCCGAAGACTGGGGAGACGGCTGGGACAACGTGCACATCTGCTGCACATGCGAGAACCAGTTTGAGATCGGCCGCAGACTGCCCATTTTCCTGAAACTCCCGATCCGCCACAAATCCGTCATCGTCGAACCCATGCTCCAGCACGTCACCATGGCCAGAATCTTCGAGCAGTACCCCGGTGCCATCGAGCAGGTCACCTGCGGTGGCGAGTCCGGCCCCGACGCCAGAATCTGCGACTACGAATGGGTCATGGACCTCATGCTCGAGTGCGTCCGCTACGACGTCCCCTTCCACTTTATGCAGACGGGCACCTACTTCCGCAAGGGCGGGCGTGTCTACCACATCAAGAACCATCCTGACCAGATCTCCCAGGCCGCCAAGGCCAGAATCGATTACCCACCTGTAAAGTAACTCAATCTCACTTTTGCAACTCAAAAAAGACAGCTGACTGCTGCCTTTCTTAAAGTACGCCATTTTTACCCATTCGGAGGAACAGCTATGACAAATTATCAGGAGATAAGGAAAATGCAGCGTCCCGTTCACAATGGCGACGCCTTCTCGAAACGGCATCCGAAAATGCCTCACGGCCAGCGGGCAAAACTCTTCGCTCCCTTCGACGCCCTGTCCGGCTTCGATGAAACAATGGATGCTGAAACAGTCTACACAGTCCACCCGGAGGATCTGTCGGAGGAGATGAAGGAAGAGTTGGATGCCAAGTGGCAGGAGCTGCAGGACAGATTTCGGAAGCTGCCAAACCGGAAAACGGATCGGAAAGGAAAGATCCAGATCTCCGTCCTCTACTTACAGGAGGACATAGCCCAGACAGCCCTGCACGACGACGGACCAAGAGGTAATTAGGTCTGGCTCAATGGAGACGTCCTTGACTTCGATCCGGTTGGAAAGACGATGCTGTTGGGAGAACGGAAGCTGGAGTTTGACAGAATCTATGCGATTGAATGAAGCATGGATTTCAATGATGAATATGTAGAGGAAAGCATGGCTTTGCTGCTATTTCTGCTGTTGTTTCTGGCACGGATTAAGCATTAAACGCGGCTGATCTACAGAAATGGCGTCAAGTTACATGGATGGTCCCCTCTGACACCGACGCAGTGTAGAAAATCGTTCTCCTAAACAGCTCACCATGTCGACAGCCTACATGTTTGGCTTCTGTCCATAGCATGGACCTGCGAATTGGGAATTTCGTCGCTCAATAGCCATCCCTGCAGCCTTACTGTCAATGCCTGATAATCGGTCATGGAAGGTGAACATGTATGTATCATCTCCTTATGAATTATATCTCCATGTATTAGAGCTCAGCCGAGGTGAGAACATCATGCACCAGAAAAGCCATTTGAAGTGCCAGGCGATCTTTTTCAATTGAGAGGTCGGCAGACAGGATCTCTTCGGCTTTATGTATGCGGTAGGTCACTGTGTTACGATGAATAAATTTCTCGTCTGCGATTGTCTGGATCGAACCACTGCACTCCAGATAGCGGCGGGTTATGTCTGTAAGATCGCTCTTGTGGAGCTTGTCATATTCGATGAGGACGTCAATGTTTTTCCTGCAGTAGTCTCTGAGACTGTTTTTATCATTGATCATGAACAGGAGCTGATAGACTCCAAGATCTTCATAACTTATGATGTCTTCCGTCCTGTCCTGGTAGCGACCGAGACGCTCTACTTTCTCCGCCATCTGAAAGCTGGAGGACAGATCTTCCATGAACGAGACTTTCTTTCCTATGGATGTGACAGTGCACTCTTTATTCTTAAAATAGTAACGAATCGCCTCTCTCACACTAGAAACAACAGCGTTGGCATTGTCTGTATCTGCGTCATAGAAAATGAGCATCAGCTTATTTGCCTCACAGAAGACAAAGCGGCCTATCGTCTCATCCATGGCATAATGGCCGGCCTCTCGCAGAAAGATCTCCATGCGATTAGGAGGAGCAGGAGAATAATGATACTCTCCATTTTCATTTTCCACACGATCCCAGACAGCAATCTCGGCGACAAGATAATCAGCATTTTGCCGGTAGCTGTGCATCATGAGAAACTGCCTGTACATATCAACATTCTTAGGAAAAACAAACGCATAGTGAAAGGCACTGCTTAGCTCTGTCTCCTTCTTTGTCTGCTCCGTGATTGTGTAAGCGCAGATCCGCATAATATCAGCCATGTGGACTTTCCATTGTACCTCGAAGATCGGAAAGGCCTTCTGATCTCCGAAATCGAGAACTTCCTTCGGAATCGTCTGGATGTAAGGACCAAGATTTATGACAATCCCGCTTCCATGCCGATCATAAATGCTCTTGACCAAATCAAAAAGGCTCATATGGTCGGTAATCCCAAGACCGGTCGTAAAGGCCAGTTCACCTCCAGCCAGAAAGCCAGCGATCTCGGGAGTATCCACCATATGAACCCATTCAATATCTCTTGACATCCCGTCTTTTCCAGCAACGAGCTTCATATCTCCTTTATTCAACTGCCTCAGCAGCTCAGATAGTTTTACACTCAATGAATTCTCCTCAAACAAGGAGCATGACTCCCGAAAGGATCAGTAACCCATAGGTAAGTGTACTAAACGCTTTCTGGGATACGTGCGCCAGGATCTTTGTACCACAAACAGTTCCAAACAAAACCGGAAGAATGCCAAGTCCTGTATACTTCCATATTTCTGCAGTGTATTGTCCCTGGAACGCCGCCGCGAAATCATAATAAAATCCAGTAATAACCCACAAAGCCGCAATGGTTGCACGAATACTCTCCTTATCCTTCATTTTTCCTGAAGAATACAGAACAATGAGTGGACCACCGGAAACGAACAGTCCCTGAGCCACACCCGCTGCAAAGATGGCTGCAGCATCTTCCAAAGCTGTCTTCGTCTGCATTTCCTTACCTATAAGACGAACAGCAGAAACAGCAATTACGAAAATGCCATAGACCATAATCAGTATAGCAGATGGAACAACTCCTGACAAAAGGATTCCCAGCGTCATTCCGGCTGTCACACCGAGAAACATTTTCATAAGTTCTTTACGATTAACATATTCATGAGCGGGAAATGCTATCATAAGGCCTGAGATCTGGGCAATCATATTGAGGACCAGTTTGGCGGTCGGCGCATCGGTCAGGCGGATCATGCCGGGCATTGCCAGGAGCGTACCGGCAAAGCCCGTGATTGCCTGAATAAAATTAGAAAAAAAGAGGAGAAGGGCAATGATAAGATTTCTCATTATTGTGCATTGATAACGCTCAGTAATTCCTCACGAATGGAAATGTATTCCGGTGAATATCGTGCGGATTCATGATTTGTTCCCTGAATATCATAGGTAAAGTCAGTACTCAGTTCCTTAACAATTCGTCCCGGACGGGCCGACATGACGATGACTCTGGTTGCAAGGCATAAGGCCTCGTCGACGTCATGTGTAATGAAGAAGATGGTGTTTCCCGTCTTATTCCAGATATCTCGGATCATGGCCTGCATGTTCGTTCTGGTCAGAGCATCCAGAGCTCCCAACGGCTCGTCCATAAGAATCATTTCTGGATTGTTTACAAGGACGCGGGCAAGGGAAGCCCTCTGCCTCATGCCTCCGGACAGCTCATAAGGCTTCTGCTTTGCAAAATCCTTAAGACCGACCAAATTCATATACTTATCAACCCGTTCTTTAATCTGATCCTCAGGAAGTTTTCTCTTTTTGGGTCCGAAAGCGATGTTGTCATAAACATTGAGCCAGGGGTAGAGAGGGGGCGTCTGAAAGACAACCCCTCTTCTCCAGTCAGGTCCAGTGATCTCTTCGTCCCCCATGTAAGCCTTGCCTTCCGTGGGATGAAGAAAACCGGCGATGATATTGAGCAGTGTACTCTTGCCACAGCCGGATGGTCCCAGGACACATACAAACTCACCTTTCATGATATCGAGATTTGCATTCTGGAGCGCCGTCACCTTGCCGTGCTCACTGTTGTACTGCAATGAAACGTTTTGAATAGATACTACAGGTTTTTCGTCACTCATCATGCCACCTCCTTGTGATTACTCCAGGGACTTTTCAATGTATTCAGGATCAACTGCGTCTTCAAAGACCGACTTATCCGGAAGTTCCGTGATACTGCCCTGATCCTTGAGGAAGGTCGCTGTATCATAGAGGTTCTGTACAACAGCACCCTTGCTGTTGCTGGTACCCAGATAGTCACTTCCAAGCTGATCTTTGGCGCTCAGCCATGTAGATCCGGACATCTGACTCTCCGCATCTGCCTCATCAAGTTCCATAAACTTGGCAATTGTGGAAACCGCCTCTTCCTTATTGGTCTGAAAGAGATCCACTGCCTTGGATACAGCTTTAATATAAGCAGTAACGACATCAGGATGCTCTTTTGCGTAGTCCCCACGGACCAGCTCAACATTCGATGTCATGTATCCTGCCTTAGCCATATCTGCACTTGTGACAATAGTCGTTGCGTCGGTGAGTGATGAAAGTGTCGGCTCCCAGACATATGTCGCATCGATCTGCTTGTTCTGCCAAGCGGCATAGATCTCACTCGGCTGCATATCGAGAAGATTTACATCACTCTCACTTAAGCCGGCATTTTCAAGTGCATGCAGAAGAGAGAAATGTGCTGTCGAAGCAAAAGGTGTCGCGATGGTCTTCCCCTTTAGGCCTGCTACATCTGTAATTCCTTCATCCGATCTGGCAACGAGACTCTCTACCGGTCCTAATACTTCATGAATCCAGATGAATTTGACATCTATGCCCTGAGCAATAGCAAGAGATGCCGGACAAGATCCAAAAAGTCCAAAATCGATACTCTTTGATGCAAGTGCTGTATTGACATCCTTGCCGGAATCAAACTGCTTGATCTCGACATTCATGCCAGTCTCTTCTTTGAAATAATCCAGAGCTTTGGCAATTCCTTCATCATTAGGCATTTCCTGGGTGCCGATGACAACGGTATCTCCGGATGAGGAACCACCACTGACTGCTGTAGAGGATGCTTCACTGGTGGACGCTGCACTTCCAGAGGATGACGAGGAGCCACATCCTGCGAGAAGACCTGTGGACATTGCAACAGTAAGTAAGACAGCTAAAACTTTCTTTTTCATAATCATGTTCTCCTTTCGATAGAGGTGATTTATACTTTACCGCTCCAGGGCACTAATTTCTTTTCCAGAAGGTTGAGGAACACAGAGATAAGGATTCCTGTGATACCCATGACAATAATTCCTACAAAGACGATGTCATTGCGAAGCCAGTTCTTGGCATCGAGTACCATCCAGCCAATACCTTTGTTTGCGGCAACCATTTCGGCTGCGACGACTGTTGAATAGCCAACGCCTATGGCTGTCTTAAGGCCTGTAAACATATCTGGAAGGCAGGATGGAAAAATGACGTCCCAGAAGACCTGCATCTTTGTTGCTCCAAGTGTGTAGGCGCTGTTGATGTAATCCTGTTTGACTCTGAGCACAGCCGATACGCATGATACATAGATCGGTGCGAAGCAGGCCAGGAAGAGAAGTGCAATCTTGGATTCATCACCGATACCGAGGGCAAGAACCAGAAGTGTATAATAAGCCAGAGGTGGCAGGGGACGATAAAATTCAATGATCGGCTCAAGGGCTGCACGGAACCTGTTGCTGAATCCACTCAGAAGTCCAAGCGGTACAGCTGTGATAAATGCAAGGCCGAAGGAAATGAGAAGTCTTTTCATGCTGACTCCCAGATGAACCCATAGGGAGCTTCCCTTGTAGCCTCCGCAGACGCTTAAAAATGACTGCCAGACTTTTCCGGGGGATGGAACCAGAAGTGGATCCGCAATCCCCGCCTTTGTTGTGATGTACCAGAGAAAGAGAATCACCACAACAACAGCCATAGAAATGGTTTTTTCTATCTTCTTTTCTTTCTTCATAATCAGCCCTCCTCTCCTGTACCGGTTCTGACTTTATAAGTCTTCTCTACAGGGCAGATAAAAATTTTGCCATCCCCGGCCGTTCCGGTGCAGTTGGCATCGAGGAGTGCCTGAACAACCAGGTCACATGCACTGTCTGGAACCATGACATTTAGTATTCTCTTGTTGACCAGATTGGTTCTTCCAAAGGACCCATCTGGCAGCCTGTAAGTTCTGGGCTTTCGTCCTCTTCCCTTGGCTCTCTGGCATGTATAAGCCGGAAATCCAACCTCAATCAGCTTGGCCTTGGTTGCAGCCAGCTTTTTGGGCTGTATAACAATAATAATTTCAACCATAGGCTTCTCCTTCACAAGTCTTCACTGCGGGTGCTGACAGTATAGGTCTTGAGGACATCGGTGACGAAGATACGGCCATCGCCAAAATTTCCTGTATCTCCTGTCACGGCATGTTCCATGATAATCTTCGAGACAACTTCTTCATCCTCATCTTCAACGACGATAAGGAACATCTGCTTGGGTAGCTCATCATAAAAAACATTTCCTATGTGAATTCCCATCTGCCGGCCACGTCCGTAGACATCCATGATGGTAAGAGCCGGAAATCCATTGTCACGAAGTGCTTTTTCCACCTCCGATCCCTTCTCGGGACGGATGATTGCTCGTATCATTTTCATAAGCTTTACCTCCTGAAAACAATCAGGGCGCATGGAAATCTTTCATTTTCCATGCGCCTTTGCATACTACTTCATTTTTCCATACATATCGTAAAGAATTTCATCTGTAATTTCGACCGGATTATTGAGCATGTTAGGATGATGGCTGAGCTTTACAAGTTCATCCAGCTGGTCATCTGTCAGATGGAGATCTTTCAGATCAGTCCGCATACCCATTCGGTTCTGCAATTCTCTAATTCCATCCGCCAACTCATCGGCACTTGAAAATCCAAGCTTTATTGCGAAACTTGCAATCCGATCACCTTCCGGTCCTCTGGCATTGACTTCCATAAAATATGGAAGGGTTAGTGCACAGGCTTCTCCGTGGGGAATCCCATAGAGATTGGTCAGAGGGAATGAGCAGGCGTGAGAGGCTGTCGTCTTTGGGAGATTGAAAGCCAGGCCAGCTATGAGGGAAGCCTCACACATTTTATCGCGAGCCACTTCATCGTCCCCGTGTTGATAGGCTGTCAGGAGCCACTTAAAAACAAGATCTGCAGCATGCACAGCCAATGCATCGGAGATCGGCTGATGGTTTTTACTCCAGTAACCTTCCACTGCATGACACAGGGTATCAATTCCAGTGCTTGCTGTAATCTGCGGCGGCATCGAAATTGTGAGGAGCGGGTCCACGATCGCCCAATCGGGATAAAGGCTGTCTGATACGATAGGGGCTTTTTTTGACTGCATGTGGTCTGACAGAACTGAAACGCTTGTCACCTCACTTCCGGTTCCTGCAGTCGTTGGGACCGCAATGAGGGGTATATGATGATTAGGAAGGGGGATGCCTGTTCCGTGATATTTTCGAACAGAGTCTTCTGTTCCTGATATGCAACCTGCCGCCTTTGCCAGGTCCAGACAGCTTCCCCCTCCCACGGCTACGATAAAATCATTCTTCCTTGTCCGGATCAGATCCGCGCAGGCATCAACTTCAGTGACATCCGGATTCGGAGAAATATTGCCGAAGAGGTCGGTCAGATGCGATTTTGGAAGATCTATGATCTTCTGCGCAGTTCCATCCTTGATGAGATGAGGTCCCGCAATAAGGAGACCTCTCTCTAAATGCAGTGAGGATGTGATCGCAGCGATCTCACTGATCTTTCCATCCCCGAAAATGATATCTACGGGTTCGGTATAGCTCCATGATGCCATGGTTCTTCACCTCCTCGTTTTTCAGTCACAGAATTTTTCGTCCGCCGTAGTCAGAACTTCATCCAATATCGGAAGATATTCTTCCAACTCTTCTTTGGTGATGATGAGTGGAGGGCAGATCTCAATGAAGTTCTCTCTGCCGAAGGTTGCAAAACCTCTCTTCTTCAGTTCTGCAAAGATCCATGGCATGGCAGTTCCTGGGATGCCATATTCCTGAAGCGGCTCGCGCGTTTCTTTGTTTTTCACCATCTCCAGTGCCCCAAAAAGACCAATGCAGCGTGCTTCACCGACGCACTTATGCTTCTCGACCATGCTCTGCATAAATGGTGCCACAATGTCATGCATTTCGGCGACATGCTTTCCAATCTCATGTTCTTTATAATATGTCACCGCAGCGACGCCGGCAGCGCATGCAAGGGTGTGGCCGGAATATGTGAGACCACACTGGAGAACGTTGTCCTCGAAGAACTTGCCGATCTCTTTATTGACGATAACACCGCCTAGCGGAACGTAGCCACATGTGACGCCCTTTGCAAATGTGATCATATCCGGCTTGATATCGAAGTTCTGCCACGCGAACCACTTGCCAGTCCGGAAAAAGCCTGCCATGACCTCATCGCAGATCATAAGGATTCCATATTTATCGCAGAGCTTTCTTATACCCTCCATGTAGCCCTTTGGTGGAAGAATGACTCCATTTGCACCAACAATCGATTCCATGAGAATTGCTGCTACATTGTATGGCCCTTCGTAGCGAAGCTGCAGTTCCAGATCTTTCAGTGCTTTGGCTGTGACTTTCTCATCGTCCACACCGTATGTATAACCGTCTCTGTACATCTGCGGGTTCATAAACTTAACAAAGCCATTTGCTCCGCCGATCTCTGCCGCAAAACGTCTCCAGTCGCCTGATGCATTGGATGCTCCAAGAGTTGCCCCATGATAGCTGCGATAGCAGGAAAAAATCTTTGTTCTGCCTGTGAAAATGCGTGCCATTTTGATCGCATTTTCATTGGAGTCTGCACCGCCATTGGTAAAAAAGACTCTTGCATATGTATCCTCTCCGGCTGCTTCTACAAGCATTTTCGCCAGCTTGCTCTTTGGCTCAGATGCATAAGCCGGTGCCATGAAGCACATCTTGTCTGCCTGCTCCTTGATCGCATCGACAATCTCCGGCAGCTCATGCCCCAGATTGGAGCAGACAAGAAGTGAAGCCATATCTGCATATTTGTTGCCATCATAGTCCCAGAAATAAATTCCCTTCGCCTTCTCGACTGGCAGGACATCTGCGCCCGCCTTGCCCCAAGACTGAAGGATGTATTTCTTATGCATATCAGCAACTTCAATTCCCTTTTTATTCTCCATAGTGTATACCTCGCTTCCGTATACTTTGTATTGTTAGCAGCTTTCCTTGCTATGGGGGCATTATATTCTTTTGTGCTATCCACAATCCATAGGCTCAGCAATGAAGATTTTTATGCTTAAGCACAATTTTCGGTTTTTAAAGTTTGCTAGCTATGTTTTTAGATCAAATTTTAATTGTGATTTCATCGTTTTTTTCGTGAACATCCGACAATATTCCTTCAAATATTGAGATTGTTTTTGTTGAAATTGGAGCATTATTTTTTGTTTTCTCTTTAACCATTTCAATATTGTTCATATTTTTAATTAATTCATCAATCTCTAAAATATTTTTCTACGATTGTTCTTTTTCTCATCCACTTTAGTAAAGCCGAATAAATATGTTCTATCGCACAATCAATATGATAGATCACTCCCGTTCCCATACTTATATAATTCAATGGGCTGCTATTAAGTTATGACAGCTCATTATCCTAGACTTCTCGTTAATCACTTTATAGGAGGCACTCGAAGGGCAAGCGACGCTGGATGTTTTGAAAAATCCATAAAAAATCGCCAGGCAATTACCCGGCGACTCTATCAACTACAAACCTCTTATCAATTAAGGATATCTGCTATTAGAACATTGTATTCATCACATATCTGTCCATGACGGAATCGACTGTAGCCTCAGACACATGAAGTATGGTCATGATTTTGCCGATGGATTCACCACGGTGGATCATCTGGATGATCATGTTGGTGTCTGCATTTTCCTTTGACTGTGTCTTAACTGCTTCGTTGCCTATAGATACAATATCCTGCATTTTTCTTAATCCTCCCACACAATATGGTAGGTTACTACAGGATGATATGCAAAACAAGTCTTGACATTAGCAGGTCCTTGTTATTCTCCCATTTTACGCGAAATAAAGTCTGCATATCATTCTTTATGTTTTTTGGCAACTGCTGAGCCGCCTGCAATCAGCAGCAGGATCGGCAGCAGGAATGTTGGTCCGCAACAGCCACATCCGCCTCTGGGCGGGCGTCTGCCCCAGCCGCCACCTGACGGCGGTGGAGGCGGCGGTCCCCACCCTCCGTGTCGTCTCGGTCCTCCGGGACCTCCAAAGCCTCCTCCCGGAGGTCTTCCATATCTCGGCATAATCATACACCTCCTCGTTCAACGTCCTGCATTCACTGCCGCTTCAACTTACGCAACGCATCTTCGACTCTGTAAATGGCTTCTCGCACCTGACGCTTCGCCTCACTGATCTTTGACTGCACCAGAAAATCTGCAATGGCTCCGTCAAAGAAGAAATCAGCAAATGTCAGGAAGTCACCGACATTAACATTCATCGCCTCGATGCCGGATACGTCATCCAGTTCTCTGGAGAATGTCCGCAGATCCCGCCTGGCCTCTTCCAGACACTGGGATGCATCATTGATCTTCTTGTGCTTCATAAGACCTGAGATCAGGTCACCGCCGAAAATATCAACGAGTCCCCAGTTGCCTGCGCTGTTCAGCATCCGCTCCGCTTCCCTCAGCGAACTTAGAGCATTTTCTCCGGCATATATAGCCTCGCGGATTTCTTTATCCCTATTATAATCACTCATATTCTTGACACTTTCCTTTCACAGGAACATTTCCTTTTTCCCGATGCCGTTACTATACCGTATCGGACGTCCCGGCACCAGCACACAAAATGCAGTATTGATGACCTTATTGCTACAGAAAGTGCAAAAATGTTCAGAGATTCATCAGATTCCCCTCAGGTGCTACTTCCCAGGCACAATCCTCACCTTTGTCGTCTGCCTGCAATATGGGCAAGGATTGTAAAGCTGCGGCAGTGTGGAATTCAAATTCAGCCTATCCTTCCTCGCGGGAAAACAAGCCTATCTCTAGCGGCGCTGGGAATCAGTCCTGGCACTGCTTTCTAATTAATAAAAGTTCCATAAGTGGAAAAAATATTAAACGCAGATTGACAATACATGTATCCGCTTGTAAGATACAATTAATAAAAACTCCATAAGTGGAAAAAATATTAAATAAAAGGCGGGTTATATGGAAATAAAAAGAGATCAATACCTTAATCGGCTTATTAATCGTATGCATAACGGTTTTATAAAAGTTATCACTGGAATACGCAGATCCGGCAAGTCATATCTTATGAATACCATTTTTTATGACCATCTTATTTCATCTGGTGTGAATGAGGATCATATTATTCTGTTTGCGTTCGATTCCGCTGAGGATCTGATAAAGATTGGTGAGGATCCTTTGAAATTTGATAATGATCATGCGAATGAAAAAGTTGATCCTAAAAAATTTTTGTTATACATCAATGATCAGATAAAGGATAAAGATGACTATTACCTTCTCTTGGACGAAGTGCAAAATCTTGGGGCATTTGAGGCGGTGTTAAACGGATTTTTACGAAAACATAATCTTGATGTGTATGTGACGGGCAGTAACTCGAAATTTCTCTCAAAGGATATTCTGACTGAATTTGAGGGGCGCGGAGATGAGATACATGTTTTGCCATTGTCTTTTTCTGAATTTGCTGCTTTTTATAGTGGCACGTCAGAAGAGGCATTTGATGAGTATATGATCTATGGAGGACTGCCTGCGGTTGCTTTAATGAAAACGGATGAACAGAAGTCAAATTATCTGATCACGCAACTTACCAATATATACTTAAAAGATATAATAAACAGATACAATCTTCAGTCGGATAAGGCAATCAGTGATCTATTGGATGTTGTTGCATCCGGGATTTCGTCACTTACAAACCCGAGAAAACTGTCTGCTGCTTTCGCTTCAGTAAAACAGGAAAAAATCAGTCCCAATACAGTGGATAAGTATATTGAACATATGGAAGAAGCTTTTATGTTGACACGGGTTAAGAGATATGACTGTTACGCAGCGAATTGATGGTGGTGAAAACAGCAGATAAAATTCGCAGCTTCTG
>OMTP01000315.1 GCA_900313955.1 uncultured Lachnospiraceae bacterium
GAAAAACATGTCCTCAGCGGCGAATTGTCCTTGCGAGCGAACCTTCGTCATCGAGCAGGCCTTCTTTTGAGCTGAGGAGGACATGTTTTTCTCGAAGCAAAAGTGCCCTCCTGAACAGTTACACGAATGGGATCATTCTCATGATTTCTCAGGCCGGATCTTCGTTGGAAGCATCCGGCTTTTTCACGGAAACGGCATCAAAACTCCATGCAATGGCAAGGTCCGATCTGTCAGGATTCGTCTGCCGGTTTGTAAGAACCAGGGTATGAACTCCTGCGTAAAGAGAAGAAGGCTGATACGGCAGGCAGCCCTCCTCAGAGATGAAAATGGATGCTGCAGGAACATTTTCCTCTGTCTGTATAAGATCGCCAGAGGGCGTCACGTCGTCATAGCAATAAGAAAATGGAAAATCCTCAGAAAAATTGACGCAGACATGGATGCTTTCGGACGAGGCATCTGTGTTTATCAGGGGCTTTTCGTCAAGTGTAATCGATACATCCCCACTGGATGAAACTGTCAATGTCTGAGGAATGTAGCTTCCGTCTGTCATCTCCATGTGCCCGTTGTCAGTGAGCCAAAAAGGGATGACGATCGTGCTTGTGAGAACGTCTGCGGAAGTGCCTGTGCGAGAAGAGTCTTTCATGGGATAGAATCCATATTTCGGAAGGGCAGTCTGTGAGTCTGAATTGTTCAGGGACCATGGGCATGAGATCCCGTCCGGATCACTTTGAAAGTCCCGAACTGGAACAAGGAGGCGGTTGGTGGCGTCATTGACAAGAAGAAGGCTAGTCAGGGAACTGTCAAAAGACCACTCCATAAGCCCGGTGCGCTGCCCGCAGGCATCCACTTGATATCCCCTGACAAAAGGAAACAGAACATTGCTGCAGGTTTTCTTCTTTCCCGCAGTCGACTGGGTCAGATCGGCGGAAAGATACAGGCGATACGGACCGCGGACACCGAAAGATGACCTGTTCTCTGTCGTGTCTGCTGAGAAGGCATTTTCTGAATCAGCAGCTGCGATCACAGGTCGGATGACCGGGGCAAAGAGGAGAAGTGCAGAGAGGCACAGAAAGGGAAGCATTTTCATAGACAATCACCAGCTTTCGCATGAGGACGGGGAGGGGAAGGACCAAAGCCCCCGAGTGCTCTGGACATTCCTGCATTTGATTGATTGAAATTATAGCAAGAGTCGGAAATTATAGCAATTGTCGAATTGTACGAAATATCGGAGCTGCTTTTGTACAGGATTACATACGTACAATACCTATGGCATATAATTCAATATAGTTACCTGCACGAAGCGGGTGACCCACCCGTGAACTGTAACGACTCTGACTCTGCCTCTCCAGGCCGTAAAGGGAACTCTGTCAATTTGGAGCAAAACATGATAAGCTATGAGGATAGGAAAGAGGGGAGATGAAACTTTGGCGAAGACAATCATGATCCAGGGGACGATGTCAAATGCGGGCAAGAGCCTTATCGCGGCGGGCCTGTGCCGCATCTTTCATGAGGATGGATACCGCGTGGCTCCCTTTAAGTCCCAGAACATGGCCCTCAACTCCTTCATCACGCGCGAGGGACTCGAGATGGGACGGGCCCAGGTCATGCAGGCGGAGGCGGCCGGCGTTGAACCATCTGTTCGCATGAACCCCATTCTCTTAAAGCCGACGGGCGACATGACAAGCCAGCTCATTGTGAACGGCGAGGTGCGCGGCAACTACTCGGCGCGCGCCTATTTTACCATGAAGACCGGCCTCATCCCGGACATCATGGCGGCTTACAATTCTCTCTCGGAGGAGAATGACATCATCGTCATCGAGGGCGCCGGCAGTCCGGCGGAGATTAATCTTAAGGAAAATGACATTGTCAACATGGGCATGGCGAAAATGGCCAATGCGCCGGTTCTACTCGTCGGCGACATCGACCGGGGCGGGGTTTTTGCCCAGCTCTATGGCACGGTCATGCTGCTCGAAGAAGAGGAGAGAGCCCGCATCAAAGGCATGATCATCAACAAGTTCCGCGGAGACGTGTCCATTTTAAAGCCCGGACTCGACCAGATCGAGGAGCTCACCGGGATCCCGGTCGTAGGCGTCACGCCCTACATTTCCATCGATGTCGATGACGAGGACAGTCTGTCGCCAAGGTTCTCTGACACGCATCATCGCGGGGAGAACGTGAATCAGATTGATATCGCTGTCATCCGCCTGCCCCGCATTTCCAATTTCACGGATATGAATCCGCTGGAGCGCATCGATGGGGTATCTGTGCGGTATGTGGACAGTGTCAGGGACTTTGGTCATCCGGATCTGGTCATCCTTCCCGGCACAAAAAATACCATGGATGACCTCCGCTGGATGCGGATGAATGGCCTTGAGGCTGTGATCAAGAAGGCTGCAGCATCTGGCACCTGTGTCTTTGGCCTCTGCGGCGGCTACCAAATGCTGGGCAGAAGCCTCTCTGACCCCTGTGGGATTGAGAGCGGTGGAGAGATGGAGGGGATGGGCCTTATTCCGGCCAGAACCGTGTTCAGCCGGAAGAAGACAAGAACCCAGGTGCATGGAAAAATCACAGCAGGCGAGGGGCTGTTTCAAACTCTTTCGGGGACGGAGATCGAGGGATATGAAGTCCACATGGGAGAGACATTTTTCGATGGACCACACGGGGAGCTCGCAGAGATCAGGGCAGTTTCCGGTGAGGAGAGTGAGATCAAGAGCGACGGCATTTTCTGTAAAAATGTCTTCGGCACCTATGTCCACGGTTTCTTCGACAGCGGCTCTGTCTCGGGAAAACTCGTCGAGGCTCTGGGGCGGGAAAAAGGCCTTGCCATGTCTGCAGCCGCGACGGTTGACTACAACAGCTATGTACAGAGCCAGTATGACAAGCTGGCTGACACCTTGAGGGAGTCACTCGACATGAAGGCCATCTATGCGATGCTGCGCTGAAAATACTGGGAGAATTTCTGTGGCATCAGAAGGACCGGTCCTTTTGGTCCCACTGGTCGATGAAGTGAGGAAGGGTATGGAAGAGAAAGAAGAGATTCTGGAGCTGCTCAAAAGTGTTGCCGCTGGAAAAACGAGCGTCGATGACGCTTTTCTTCAGCTCAGGGAGCAGCCGTTTGATGATATCGGATACGCCAAGGTGGATACCCACCGGGGCATCCGTCAGGGGGCAGGCGAGGTAATCTACGGTGCCGGCAAGACGGCGGCCCAGATGGTCGGAATCATTGAATCCATGAAGAAGAATGGTCAGAGGAGAGTGCTCATCACCCGGCTGACTGAGGATAAGGCCTCTCTCATTCAGGAAAAGGCAGAGATGGCCTATTACGCGGACGCCCAGATCGGCATTGTCGGTGGCCTGCCGGAGAAGAGGACAGAAGGGACAATCGTCGTCGCCACGGGAGGGACGAGTGACATTCCCGTCGCTGAGGAGGCAGCCCTGACAGCGGAGTTCCTCGGAAATTCTGTGGAGCGCCTCTATGATGTCGGCGTCTCGGGACTTCACAGGATCCTCTCAAAGCTCGATGATATCATGTCTGCCCGCGTCATCATCGCGGTCGCCGGCATGGAGGGAGCCCTCGCCAGTGTCATCGGCGGCCTTTCTGACTGTCCGGTCATCGCTGTGCCGACCAGTGTCGGCTATGGAGCTTCTTTTGGCGGCGTCTCGGCCCTTCTGTCCATGCTCAACTCCTGCGCGAGCGGCGTGAGCGTCGTCAATATCGACAACGGTTTCGGGGCAGCTTACACGGCATCCATGATCAACCACATTGGAGAGAAGAACAAATGAAAGTACTGTATCTGGATGCTGAGATGGGGGCTGCCGGGGACATGATTTCCGGAGCTCTTTTCTCACTTTTTAACAAAAAGGAGCAGCAGGAGATTCTGCAGACACTCAATACGATGGGGCTCGAAGGGGTTCGCATGGATGCCGAGGACAGGATGTCTGCGGGCATCATGGGAAAACACCTGCGCGTCACGGTCCGCGGCCACGAAGAAAAACAGGATGAAAGGGTGCATGTGGATCATCATCACCATACGCATACGTCTCTGGAAGGTATTTTCCATGTCATAGACAACCTTCAAATACCGGAGGAAGTGGGATGTAAAGTGAAAGCTGTTTATGAGAAACTGGCTGATGCGGAGAGCCATGCCCACGACATGCCCGTGACTGAAATTCACTTTCATGAGGTTGGCACCATGGACGCGGTCATGGATATCACAGCTGCTTTCTATATGCTTTCTCTTCTGCGTCCCGACAAGATTTTTGTGAGTCCCATTCGCACTGGTTTCGGCACCGTCCGCTGCGCCCACGGCATTCTGCCCGTCCCGGCACCGGCGACTGCCTTCCTTCTGCAGGCGATGCCCTCTTTTGCAGGGGACATCGAGGGAGAGCTGTGCACGCCGACAGGGGCTGCGGTTCTCAAATGCATGGCGGATGAGTTTGGCCGCATGCCCGTCATGCGCCCCCAGGCGATCGGCTACGGGATGGGAAGGAGAGAGACAGGAGCCCTCAATGCCGTCAGGGCTATTCTTGGTCAGACCGAAGAAGATAAGAAAGATGCCATGGTCGAGCTCTCCGCCAACATTGACGATATGACCGGTGAGGAAATGGGCTTTGCCCTTGAGAAAATCCGCGGGGCAGGGGCGGCGGAAGCATTTTCCGTGCCTGTGATGATGAAGAAAGACCGGCCGGGAATCCTCCTCACTGCCATTTGTCGTCCTGAAAATGAGATGTCTGTGGTGAGGGCCATTTTCCAATATACCGAGACGATCGGCATCCGCAGAAAAGATGTCGGGCGATATGTTCTCGATCGGAAAATGTCCACGTTGCGGACTTCCTGCGGTGATGTGCGGATGAAGAAGAGCACGGGATATGGCGTCACAAAAGAAAAGTATGAGTACGAGGACCTGAAGGCGATCGCTGAGGCGAAGGACAGGTCCATTAGAGAAGTCAGGGAGATCATTGATGGAGAGAGAAATTCAGGAAAAGTATGAGAATCTGAAGAATTATGTGGCCAGCCTCGGAAGCGTAGCGGTCGCCTACTCGGCGGGAGTAGACTCGACATTTCTCCTCAGGGTCTGCCACGACGTTCTCGGCGACAGATGCATCGCCATGACGGGCAAGTCGCCTTCCTATCCCATGCGGGAGCTGTCCGAGGCGCTTGATTTCTGCAAAAAAGAAGGGATCGAGCAGATCGTCTTCGACACCCGGGAAATGGACAATGAGGACTACAGGAAAAATCCCAAGAATCGCTGCCACTACTGCAAGAAGACCCTCTTTGGCCAGATGCTCGAGTATGCAAATGCCCGCGGCATCGCTCATATCGCTGAAGGCTCCAACATGGATGACCTTGGCGACTACCGCCCGGGACTTATGGCCGCTGAGGAGCTTCACGCGGTGAGCCCCCTTCGCCATGCATGTCTCACCAAGAACGACATCCGCGTTCTCTCGAAAGAGCTGGGGCTCCCAACCTGGGACAAGCCTTCTTTCGCCTGCCTTTCCTCTCGCTTCGCTTACGGCCAGTATCTGACGCCGGAAAAGCTGCATCGGGTAGAGAAGGCAGAAGATTACCTGAAGAGCCTGGGCATCCGCCAGTACCGTGTCCGCAGCGACGACGTCACCGCCCGCATCGAGATCCTGCCCAAGGACTTTCCTGTCCTCATGGATCCCTCGACCCGCACCCGCACCGTCGAAGCCTTCAAGGCTCTGGGCTTTCACTATGTCACGCTCGACCTGGCCGGCTTTCGCTCCGGAAGTATGAACGAGACTTTGAAGAATTGAGAGCGGCGCGGCTCCCCGTGAGCTGTAATGTCCCCAGATGCACCTTTCACATAAATCAGACAGGAGATGAATCCATGCACACAGCACTCACAATCGCCGGATCGGACTCGAGCGGCGGGGCCGGCATTCAGGCCGACATCAAGACTATGACTATGAACGGGGTCTACGCCATGAGCGCCATCACGGCTCTCACGGCGCAGAACACCATGGGCGTCAAAAGCATCATGAACGTGACACCAGACTTCCTGAAAGATGAAATCGACGAGATCTTCACGGATATTCGTCCTGACGCTGTTAAGATCGGCATGGTGTCGCAGGCGGACCTGATCAGGGTCATTGCAGAGAGGCTGCGCTTTTATCAGGCGGAGCATATCGTTGTGGATCCGGTTATGGTCGCGACGAGCGGGTCACGCCTCATCACGGAGGATGCTGTTTCTGTTCTGGAAAATGAGCTGCTCCCCCTGGCGGAACTCATCACCCCCAATATTCCCGAGGCGGAGGTTCTGTGCGGTCATCCTGTGACAGATGCTGAAGAAATGGTGTCTGCCGCCGGGGAGATCTGCAGCCGCTATGGATGCTCTGTCCTCGTCAAGGGCGGCCACCGCATCGAAGATGCCAATGACCTGCTTTTTGCAGGAGACGGAACAACGCACTGGTTCAGGGGTGTCCGGGTCGACAACCCCAACACCCATGGAACCGGCTGCACGCTGTCCTCGGCCATCACCTCCAACCTTGCCAAGGGCTATTCACTCAGCGAGTCCGTGGAGCGCGCCAAAGCCTATATCACAGGGGCCCTTAAGGCCATGCTCGATCTTGGCCGCGGCAGTGGCCCCATGAACCACGCCTTCGACCTGACAGGGGAGTTTGCAAAAGAAGATTTTTAGTTTCTGTTCGCAGGGTCAGCCAGGGCTGAGTGTTTGGTAAGAGCTTCCTCCGCGGACATCCTCTATAGGTCCACTCCGGAAGTGCTTTTTCGAGGCAGCAACTGGCTGACGAGTGAACAG
>OMTP01000255.1 GCA_900313955.1 uncultured Lachnospiraceae bacterium
ACCTTTGAGGGGTGGCCGCGGAGGAAGTGCTTTTTTATCGCACCTTTCCGTCGGCCCCTGAACAGTTACCTTTTAACTTCAGGACAGGTTCTCCAGCCGCGCGATCCAGGCGCTCGCGACTGCATCCGACGGCATGCGGAGGTCGCCGCGCGGGGAGACCGCGACAGAACCGACCTTGGGGCCGTCCGGCAGGCAGGATCTCTTGAACTGCTGGGCGAAGAAGCGCCAGTAGAACTTCTTCAGCCACTTGAGGATGGTCTCCCGGTCGTAGACCCCTTCAAAAGTCATGAGGGCAAGCCTGAAGATCTTCTCCGGTGGAAAGCCCTGGCGCAGCATGTAGTATAAGAAGAAATCATGCAGCTCGTAGGGACCGACCAGATCCTCTGTCTTCTGGGCAATCTTGCCTCCCTCCGTCGGGGGGAGAAGCTCCGGACTCACCGGCGTGTCCAGAATATCAAGAAGAATGGTCCTGAGCTCTTCCTTATCCGTCTTCATAGCTGTGTAGCGGACAAGATGAGAGACAAGTGTCTTCGGAACCGAGGCGTTGACGCCGTACATGGACATGTGGTCGCCGTTGTAGGTGGCCCAGCCCAGCGCCAGCTCCGAGAGGTCGCCCGTGCCGATGACGAAGCCTCCTGCCTGATTGGCAATGTCCATAAGAACCTGCGTCCTCTCGCGGGCCTGGCAGTTCTCATAAGTGACATCGTGAACGGAGGGATCATGTCCTATGTCCTTAAAATGCTGGTTGACCGAATCCTTGATATCGACTTCTTTCAGTGTCGTTCCCAGAATCCCCGCGAGCTTACAGGCATTGTTGTATGTCCGGTCCGTCGTGCCGAAGCAGGGCATGGTCACGGTCAGGATCTGCTCCCTGGGCAGACCCACCAGGTCGAAGGCGCGCGCCGTCACAAGAAGGGCCAGCGTGGAGTCAAGTCCTCCGGAGATGCCGATGGAGACATGGGAAGCATGCGTATGCTTCAGTCGCTTGGCAAGACCCCTCGCCTGAATATTAAGAATGTCCTCACAACGCTCATCTCTCGTCAGCTTGTCGTCCGGAACGAAGGGGTGGGGCGGATACTTTCTGTCAAGCTTTGTTTCCACCACATCCATGTGGGCCGGCAGATAGAGATAGTCGGAATTTGCCTGACTTGCAAATGTGCTCATTCTCCTCCTCTCATAGGAGACATGGGCGATGTCGTAATCGGCAAAGCACATTTTCATCGCGCCGAAATTCTGGTCGAAGATCCTGCGCTGGGACAGAACTTCGCCATTTTCCACCATGAGGACACGGCCGCCGAAGACGATGTCCTGGGTGGACTCGCCGTCGCCTGACGACACGTAGGTGTAGCAGGTGATGGTGCGGGCGCTGATTGACTTGATGAGATCGGTTCTGTACTTGTCCTTGCCGACTGTCTCGTTGCTGGCCGACAGGTTGAAGACCATGGTCGCCCCGGCCAGGGCGTGACGGATGTCCGGCGCGTCCGGAATCCAGGCGTCCTCGCAGATCTCGCAGGCGATGCCGCAGCCGTAAATGCTGGAGGGCTGGAGGATGATGTTGCTGCCGAAAGGGACATTTTCACTGTGCCACTGAATCATTTCCGGCACGACTGGCCCCGGCGTGAACTGGCGCAGCTCGTAGAACTCGCCATAGTTGGGCATGGCCACTTTGGGAATGAAGGCGAGCAGGCGGCCGCCCTGGATGACTGCTGCCGTGTTGTAGAGGGCGCCCTTCCAGGCCAGCGGGAAGCCGACGAGGACGATGGCGTCCGATCCGTGGGTCGCCGCGACAATCCGCATGAGGGCTTCATTGGATGCCTGCAGCAGGGTGTCCATGAGGAAGAGGTCATGGCATGTGTAGCCCGTCACCGCCAGCTCCGGGAAGGCGATGATTTTGGCCCCCTTAGACTCGGCTTCCTTCATTCCTATGATGATCTGGTCGGCATTCCAGGCGGGGTCCGCGACCCTCACCTCAGGAACAACAGCGGCCGTCTTGATAAATCCGTCTTTCACGTCTTATTACCTCGTGTTTATCTTTCTGAGAACAAATCAAATGCCGAGGTCAATGATACCACAAAATGAGCGATGCGTACACGGAGCGAATCTCTGCTGAGTGAAAAAGAAGTTCTATCGTTACTGTTCACTCGTCAGCCAGTTGCTGCCTCGAAAAAGCACTTCCGGAGTGGACCTTTGAGGGGTGGCCGCGAAGGAAGTGCTTTTTCGGGACAGTTCTGGGTGCCCCGTGAACTGTAACGTTCGATCCGTTGTGATCACCATTGCGTACGCGCATCATATTTCTGCCTGGCCTCCACAAGTGCTTGCAGATAACTCTCTTTAGTATCCTTTGCAGGTTCGAGATTGGCACCTTCTCCCCACTCATTCCAGGAATTGATGACAATGATGTCGTTACTTGTTTCCTGTCTGTCTTCAGTAAAAAGACGATACATATAGTTTCCGAAGGCCTCCGGAGAGGCATCTCTGACGATAATGCTGTTCAGGCGTCCTTTTCGCGGGGAATTATCCCAGGAGACAAAACCGCTTTTCACAATGGGCAGTCCCCCGTAGGTCGTCTTTCTGGTCAGAATTTTCTTCCAGACCTTATGGTAGTTCTGAAAATCAATGAGTTTGAGCTTCTTGCACATATATCGTTTTGCAAGCTCGGCAAGACTTGCATCATAGCGAATCGTATACATGGGCTCAAATTCAAACACAGCATCCGCACACGCTGACGGTTCCATATTATGGGGCCGCATCGTCTCCACCAGAAACAGATTCTTCAGGCCATGTTCCGCAAGATACTGATTCCACACCCTCACCATATCATGAAGACAGAGAACCTCTTTTGCAGAATAGAGAAAGAGTACCGGTCTTCCTTCTTTTTTCAGATAATGGGGATCCCGAAAAAATTCAGAGAGATACTCAATATGCCTGGTCCAGTCTCGGGCATCTCCATAGTCCTGCCGGATAAGAATATTGTTCCCCCGTCCGTCCCAGGTTCTGGCCCAGGTTTCATTGGCCCAGCAGAGACAATAGGTAAAGTTATCCGGCTTTTTGTCATTCAGAAAATGATCCAGCGGCCTCTCGAATAACTGATGTCCCTGAAACCAGTAATGATAAAAAATAAAACCGTCCAGCCCTTTCTCAACTGCATAAAAGGCCTGCTTTGAGATGGCATGAGGTTCACTCAGGTCATAATATCCATAGAGAGGTTCTCTGGGCTGGACATGACCGCGGTAGAGCGGCCTGCCTTTTCTGACATTATCCCACTCAGTAAATCCCTCTCCCCACCAGGCATCATTTTCCGGAATCCGGTGAAAAGCCGGTAAATACAGTGCAAGTACTTTCATACGCAATCACTCCTTCATACTCCCCGGCCAATCATTTTGAATACCCGAAAGGTGTTCAAAATCCATAGCGCCTGTCCCATTCTTTTTGCAGGCTACATGATACTGAACTCCCTCTCTTCCCTCGCTTCGCCTCAGAAATTGGGCAATAAAAGTCTCATATCCCCCATAATTACCAACACCCTTGGCTCCGATGATAAAAACATGCCTCTTCACATTTTCCATAACGTCTCCTCACAAACTTCAAAAATCCCCTGATTGACATGCGCCCTGTCTTCCACAATCGATTTCTTAAGAGCTGATCGCCCTCCTTCTCAAAATCATTTCCGCAGCAAGAACACCCAGAAAAGTGCCCAGTGTATTTGCCAGGATATCATCAATATCGCACTCTCCCACAGACAGACAGTACTGAAGCACTTCAATCCATGTGGAAAATGCAGTTCCAACCAATACCCCTGTTGAAGCCCTGGTTTTCTCCTCTGAAAATGTCAAAGGGAACAGTACCCCAAATGGAACAAATAAAACAACATTGAGGAAAAAATGATGCCGTCCCGATCCGCTGCCGCCGGAAAGGAAATGCAGAGCATCAAAATTCACCTGAAAATTATGGACTCCCTCCCGCATGCCAATTGTGATGGCAGCTATAGAGGCAGCGGCAGTGAGAAGAAGAACCAGGGCTCTGGTTTTCATATGCCCCCGGTTCCTCACGGATATGACCAGCAGTCTGTACAGGGCCAGAAAACCGAGGACAATAGCCCCTGCAAACAATACACTTCCCAGGCCGCCGGCCACAGAGCCGACCACAAGAAGAACGACTGTAAGTAAAAGCAGAATCAAGACTGTCACACCCAGGACTGCCCGATTATCTGCGGCGAATCTGGTCCATTCCAGCCGGAGGAGGACAAACAGCACCAGGTCGATGACTGTCATGACCAGAATATCTGTCAAAAGCATACTCATACTCTCCCACTTTCTTCTGATATACCTTTAAAACTTTTCTTTCTCTCCACATAGCGCTGCATGCAACCGCCAGAACAATAAAAAGCATCTGCGTCTGAAACGAAAAAATAGTAAATGTGCGCTCTGTCAGCCCATGAATGGTCTCCAGAATCATGATGCTGCCGCAGAGAAGATATTCCTCATTGGTCAGCCGCTTCATATCACGGAAAGCGTACAAAAGAATCAGAAAATACAGACTGATTCCAATAAGCCCTGTATTGACCCACAACTCAAATATATCATTATGCGCGCCAGTATCCATGGTCCTGTACCAGCTGTTCTGTGGAAAAACACTGTGTACAAGGGCTATGGAATCCTTCTGTCTCCAAAAATTGAAGTAGCCCCATCCGGTCATTGTATTATGCTGAAGGATCACCGTAAGAAGCCGCCGCCACAGAACGGTCCTTCCCGATAATGTTGCCGACTTTCCAATTGCATGAAAAAGAGGTGTAAAGACAGGAAGGATTGTAAAAACTACCACCAGAAACAAGATGCTGACGATAATATAAAGGACACCCAGGGAAAGCCTGTGATTTCCGTCGTCTTTCTCTTTACAGTGAAAGATAAAGAAAGAGACAATGAGCGTTGTGATGATCGACCCCGCAGCTCTCGTAAGTGCGAAAAACGCAATATCAATGACCAGACAGATCAGATACTTCACGGATACCGTTCTCTTCTTCCATCGGCTCATTTTCAGATGAAGAAGTAAAATGATGATTCCAAAAGAGATCTCAGAACCACACTCATTTTTCACCTTGAAGATCCCTGCAAAATAGCGGATCTGAGACCCATAATTGGATACGAAGGCGATCTCCGGTCTCAGGACGATCATAAAAATGCAGAAAAACGTGATCAGCACCTGGGCATCTGCAAATATTCTGATCAGATTTTCAATGTCATAGCGCTCCTCGAGCCAGATCGCATAGAAAACCGTCACTGAAAAATGCAGGCACCTGATGAACTGTGACGAAAAACTGTCAGCGACCAGTACGGATTCCAGAAAGACAACAAAAACAAAGAGATAGATCGTCCAGTACTGTTTTTTGAGGTCGACCAGTTTGACATTCCTCGGGTCTGAAGCGCTGGTCAGCACCATGACCACAATCTCCATGGCAAAAAGACTGTAATCTATCAGATAATAGATGGACTCACCAAAGATCTCTGTGTAGGTACCCGGAAAACCCATGCTGTGAAAAATCGTAAGAACAACGAAAAAATCGACAAAGCCGGCCCATCGATCCTGTCCCGGAGCGCTACCAGTGTATCCTGTCGTCCTGATCTTTTCGTTCTCCATTGATACCACCTCTTTTTCAGTTACTGTTCACGGGTGGGTCACTTCGCCGCTTCGCACAAAGGCCTTCTTCCTTCACTTAGTAATTTTCGCCGCAAAAGCAGGCGGCGAAAATCGAATGCGCTCCGGAAGAAGGCCTTTGTGCTCCGCGCCGGGGTGCCCCGTGAACTGTAACCTTTTGCGGAGGGAAAAACAGATTATGTAAAGTATTCTGTTGACACGGGAGTGTTCATGAAATATAGTAGAAGTATCAAATGATACAAAAACTATGATTCGTATAATATGGAGATATTATTTATGCTAAATGTTTATTTTGGCAGTTGCGAGGATGAAATCTACAATCCTCCGGCATTTTTTGTGAATCAATATGAGGATGAGTGGATTACAACAGATCTTTCCAAAGAGATGATAAAGGACGTGGATAAATCAGATGTGATCAGCAGCCGGGTCATTGACAGTCCGGTGCTGGGTCCCATCACGCCGCGTGAGCTGTCGGGTGGTGTGCAGACCCTGATGCTGATGGCTTATGATGAGAGTGGTTATACCTTTAATGCTTCCTCATGCGGAAATAACTGTGCAAAGTGGATTTTAAAAATTGCTGAGAAGAAAGATCTCTCAGTGACGCTTCACAATATTATGGATTTTGGAAATGGAATGTTTGATATCCGCATTTTAAATGAGGATAAGATTGTCCATAACATGCAGGAATTTGTAGAGACAGCCATTGACTATGTCTGAGGATGTGTTATGAGAGGAAGCCATAAAATAGAAATTGAAAATAAACGTCTTCGCTATGATTTTGCAGTGAAAAGAAATATCACAGTGATTCGCGGAGAGAGTGCAACAGGGAAGACAACCTTGATTACCATGCTGCAAAGCTTAGAGGAAAATGGCAGGGACAGCGGGATCCGTCTTCATTGCGACAAGCCCTGTCTTGTCTTTACCACCACTCGATGGAAGGAGAGCAGAGACCAGATCCACGAAAGCATTATTTTCATTGATGAAAATCAAAAGTTTGTCACAAGTCAGGAATTTGCAGAGTTTGTTGCGCATTCAGATAACTATTTTGTAATCGTGACGCGCGAAAAACTGGAGAATCTTCCCTATAGTGTTGACGAAATCTATGGAATACGCATATCTCAGAAGTATGCAGGATTTAAGAAGACGTACAATGAATTCTATCGAATTTATTATCCGCACGGGATCACTGGCGATGCAGACATGGTTGTTACGGAAGACTCCAGTTCCGGGTATCAGTTCTTTAAGCGTGCTTATCAGAATATTCCATGTGTCAGTGCAAATGGAAAATCGAGCGTTGCCTCTAAAGTCAGGAGCTTAAAAGGACAGCGAGTACTGATTATTGCTGATGGTGCTGCATTTGGATCAGAGATGGAGCGTATAGAGGAACTGATTCTTCATGGCTATGATATCATTTTGTATCTTCCTGAATCATTTGAGTGGTTGATTTTGGCATCTGACATCTTAAGTGATCCAGAGATCAGGGATATTTTATCACATACGGAGGATTTCGTTGAAAGTGAGTTGTATATGAGCTGGGAGAGATATTATACTCATTTGCTGGTGGCCAAAACACAGAAGACATATATTGCATATTCGAAGTCGACAATCAACCCCAATTACCTGAAAGATAAAGTTCTAAATCAAATCTGTGAGATGGTCCCTCGGGCTATTCGACCAAAAGTTGATCATCTTAAATGAGAGGACGAAAATATGGGCGAAGAGATATCTGAAGTTGAAAGTGGACAAGATATGAAGGTTATCCGTACAGAGCGTCGCATGTGCGAGTGCTGTGGCCAGGAGCATGAGGTGAAAATTGTTCTCGTCAAAGAAGAATCTACTTTCAAAGACACGCCAGTGGAGTACGCAGCAGTTTACACGTATTGTGATGCTGCCGATGAACTGTATGCGGACGAGCAACAAACTAAAGAGAATGATATCCGCTATATAGATGCTTACAGAAAAGCAAATGGCCTTCTCACCTCCGAGCAAATTCAGATCATTCGCAAAAATTACAATATTAGTCAGGGTGATCTGTGTCTCCTTCTTGGTTGGGGCGGAAAGACAATTACCCGCTATGAGAGTCATCAAGTGCAGGATAGAGCGCATGACTTTATATTGAGAAAACTTGATCAGGATCCAGCATGGTTTTTGGAGCTTCTCGATAGGGCAAAAGATGAGTTGATCGAGGGCCATTATCAAAAGTATCGCCTGGCCGCTTTAGAACAATATAAAAAAGCGCGTGACCTGTATTTGAAGAAATATCTAGAGGCCTGTCATATTGCTGAAGATGCGACTCCATCACCAACGACCCCGTAATTTCGTTCTAGTACATCAAATAATAATTAACTGACACATTGAGCATTGGATTTTACACCTGC
>OMTP01000058.1 GCA_900313955.1 uncultured Lachnospiraceae bacterium
CAGAAGCTGCGAATTTTATCTGCTGTTTTCACCACCATCAATTCGCTGCGTAACAGTATGAATCAAGATCTGATGACATTGGATTTTTGGCAGGATACGGTCATATATGAAGGCAGAACATTACCTATCGGCACTCTTGCCTGTGATGCGCTGAATGTTCCTGCGGGTATGATTTCAAAGATGAACGAGCAATGCGAGAAAATCAATCTGCTGCTTGGAATGTTAAACGCCGCACAGGATGCTTCCACGCTCTTTCCCATGGTAAGGGAAGCAGCTCTGATAGTATTGAGCATTCTCAATAAAACACCGCCCTTCTCCTATATGAACATACCGCATCACCGAAAACAGATAGAACAGGTATTTACTGCGGAAACCGCACAGAAATATGCGGAATTTGCTATGAAGGCAGCATCCAATTCCTTGCAGTTTGAAGAGATCCCGCACTATGCCGATGCAATCATGCTCCAACGGTATACCGCTGTTTTCGGGCATCTGGCGTACTCTCTCGGGGAATATCAAAAGGCAATGCTTGATTTTGCGGAAAAATCAGATGGAAACGAAGCAGACCGCACCGCAGAGGGCTTTGCAAAAATGTTCGGCAGCTACTTCCCGCCGGAGTTCTCTATCACGGAGGGCAATGCCTGGATGTCTACCCTGAACAACTCTGTTCAGTATGTGGCCACTGTACGCCCCGGCGAAAATGTGGCAAAGCTCGTCAAGCGGATGCATTATGTGTCCTTCGTTGGGATGTTGCGGTCTGATCTTTTTGAAGGCTTGTGTGTCGGTCATGCACCGAAGAAATGCCGTATCTGCGGCAAATGGTTTCTGACCACCAACGCAAGACACACCAAATACTGCGGCGGCTATGCACCAGGGGACAAGCTGCACCGCACTTGCCGGCAGATCGGCAATCTGAAAGGCAGAGAACAACGGGAACTTGCGGACGATCACCCGATTATCCAGATATATGAAAAACGGAGAAACACCATAAACCGCTATATCAAGCGTGGCAAACTGGATGAGGCTTTGGCGGAGATTATGAAGAAACTGGCGAAAGATAAGATGCTCCGGGCACTCAGCAATGTAACCTATGCCAGGGGTGCTTATGAGAAAGAAATGGAACAGGCAGCTTTGAAGAAAGAAGCAATAAAGAGAAACGAAATATGATGAGGTAGAATATGGCTTCACGTAAAGAGTATTTGGATTTCATATTAGAACAGCTATCCGAACTGGAAGAAATAGCATATAGAGCAATGATGGGTGAGTATATCATCTATTATCGTGGAAAAATTATTGGCGGTATATATGATGACAGACTGCTTGTAAAGCCGGTCAAATCCGCCATTTTACTTATGCCAGATGCAAATTATGAATTACCGTACGAAGGTGCAAAAGAAATGCTGTTGGTTAATGATGTCGATAGCAAGGATTTCCTGACAAGGCTATTTAATGCCATGTATAACGAGCTTCCTGCACCAAAGAAAAAGAAATAAGTTCGGAATTACGAGATGAAAGGAGGTGCGCTTATGCTGGAAGATTATTTGTGGAATATGACCGGATACATACCGAAATATCCTGTCAATCCGCACTGTGATGGTATCATTCCCTATGTGGCAGAGCGCATCTTCCAACTTGAACCGGAACCGCCAGTGGTGGACTGTCTGAACGAATATATCCTGTCTGCTTTGCGGGAAAAGAATTTGTTATATTTTTCATTCTTCCTGCACCACTACGAGTCGCAGCTGAACAAGCGCATCAAAGGTTTTCTCGGTGTGGATGGCGGCGATCTGTACGACACAGACCGTTTTGTAGATATAAAGCTCTCCTGCCGGGAGCAAATGCTCCAAAAGCTGATGGACTATAATCCTGCCAAGGGTGCGGAGTATGCTACATACATTTTTCCATTCATTCGGGATGCTATGCTCCGTTTCCGCATGGGAGAAGAAAAATGGTCGGTATCCTCTCTGACCAATTATAAAATGGTGCGATCGATGGCGTGGCTGTACCATAATACCAAGGATGCGGTTAGTGAGTTTTCCAAGAAGTATAACTGTGATCTTGCCCTTGCGGAAGAATATCTGAAAGTAGTTCGTGGTATCCGCAATCAGCAGCCATTCTATGTAACAGACGAGGATGGAGAAGAAACAGGCGAAGATGTTGCCCTTGATGATACTTGGAACTATACCGATATTCTTTGGAACGGCATACAGGCAGAAAAGGTGCGGCGAGCTTTTGAGAAGTTGAACTACCGGGAACAGACCTTGCTTGAAAAGCGTCTGGCGATCTGCATGACCTGTGGACGTGTCGGCTCGTGGAAAGGCCGTCCCACTTTTGAGGAATTGGCGGTCATGTTCGAGGGCAGCACTGCCAGCGGTGCGGAGCGAGCTTACCGGAAAGCGGTGGACAAGCTGACAGAGCTTTTGATTGCTGAAGGTGCGCTCCATGCTGTTCGGCTGAAACAGAAATCCAAGACCAAGCACAAAAAGAAAATCGCCGCCGCAATCTACGAATACCAAGCAGACTGCGACGGCGAAT
>OMTP01000031.1 GCA_900313955.1 uncultured Lachnospiraceae bacterium
CAGTTTTATTGAGTTTTCAAGGATCTTTCCCGGATTTTGTATGGGAAGTTTTAGTTATGTTAACAATTGATGCATCATATTAATGAATTTCTATTGGTGGAAGAATAGATATGCAAAGTATGTTGAGGAAATGAGTTATGTCGGGAAAAACATATAATAAAGATCTGGTTTTTGTTATCCTTAATTACAATATTGTAAATGAGACAAGGGAATGCATCAAAACAATTTTTACAAATCTGGATACAAAAGAGGTACATGTTCTCGTCGTAGATAATTGTTCATCTAATGGGGCTGGAAAAAAACTAGCGGAGATATACAAAAATCACCAGAAAGTCTCAGTGATTTTAAATCAGGAAAATAGTGGATTCGCAAGAGGTAATAATATTGGCATAAGAGAAGCCCTAAAGATGAATCCAAAATACATTTGCTGTATTAATAATGATACCTTAATTCCAAAGCAGAAATTTTTTTCCCTTATTGACAAGGAGTACGAGCGTTATCATCCAGCTATTATAGGACCTAAGATTGTTTTAAAGGATGGAACGATAAACAGACTAAATAGATATTTACATACTATTGAAAATTACGAGGAGATGATCCGAAAGAGACAGAGAGCTTTGAATACAAACGACTTTTCAAGAGGTGTCGAGTCTAAAAACCCTATTAAAAAAGCGATTCGAAAATTGCCTGGCAGTTTTCAATATAATTATCATGCAATGCGTGAGATCCTTAAGGGAAATTTTTATTGCGGAAAGAGCCGAAATGTGATTTTGCATGGATGTTGCTATATCTTCACACCTGCTTTTTTTGAAAAACTCGATGGATTTTATGATAGGACTTTTATGTTTGGGGAAGAAGAGCATCTGTATCTAAGTCTACTAGAGAATGGTCTGACAGATGTTTATTTACCATCTATCAAGATCAGACATCTGGAAGATGCTTCTACAGATGCAACTTTTGCCCAAGAGGAAGAAAAGACAAGGTTCTTCTATAAAAATTCTATTGATTCTTTTAATCTTCTGATAGAAAGAATGAAGAAAGATGAGGACATTATTCCAGGGTACTATATAGATAAGAAGGAACAGAAATTGTCATGGCTGCAACACAGAAGAAACAGAAATCGCTAGCTAAAAATGCTTTATTAAGTGCATTAAAGACGTTAACGTCCATCGTTTTTCCGTTGATTACCTACCCATATATTACGCATGTTCTTGCAATTGAGGATATGGGAAGAATCAATTTCAGTCAGTCGATTATTGGATATTTTTCTCTTCTAGCTGTTTTCGGGACGACGACATTTGCTATTCGAAATGGATCACAGGTTCGCGACGATAAGCAGCAATTTAATGCATTTGCTAACAGCATTTTTACTATCAATACAATCTCAACTGCAATTTCATGTATTATTATGGTGGCTTTGGTATTGTTTGTTCCAAGGCTGGAAGAATACAAGTCATTTATCTTAATTCTTGGCATCAGTGTAGCCATGAATCCTTTTTCGCTGGATTGGCTTTACTCTGTCTATGAGGATTTTGGATATATTACTCTAAGGAGTTTCTTCGTATACCTTACATCGTTAATTTTGATGTTGCTCTTTGTGAAGAAGGAATCAGATGTGTTGGTGTATGTTGCTTTGACGACAGCCTCCACGAGTTTTGGGAATATTTTCAATTACATTCATTCCAGAAAATACACGCGGTTGCAGTTGACGAAGGATATTCGATGGAAACAGTATGGAAAGTCGATCACCATTTTCTTCGTAAATAGTATTGCAACGACTATTTATCTCAATTCGGATACAACACTCCTGGGACTCATGCAGGACAATACTGCTGTTGCTCTTTATGGTGTAGCGACAAAGATCTACTATATTGTCAAGCAGATGTTCAATACGGTTGTTGGCTCAACAATCCCGAGACTTGCTTATTATAAGAAGCAGAGTGAGGAGAAGTTTACGTCCCTGATCAAAAAGATCCTGGACACTGCCTCTTTCTTTATCGTTCCGTCTTTGGCAGGCCTGATTATTCTTAGAAAAGAGATTATCCTGCTTATTTCTAACAAGAAATATCTTGCTGCTGGAGATACGTTGGCGATTCTTGCTTTCGCTTTGTTCTTCGCAGTTCTGGCTAATATCTTTGCGAATGGCCTTCTCATCTGTATTGGGCAGGAGAAGTATGTACTTATTGGGACCATTGCCAGTGCCGCCATCAATGTTGGCCTCAATTTCATTTTTATTCCTTGGTTATCACAGAACGGCGCAGCTATTACAACACTGATTGCGGAAATGACGATGTTTGGAATCTGTGCATTTGCTGGCAGAAGCTATTTGAGAAAGATTGTGAATATTAAGGAATTGCTGAGATCCCTGGTTGTCTCTTTAGGTATGTTCTTTATTGGGACTGCGCTGGTGAATCAGATGGCAGGAATGCACTTCCTTGTCAGGATTATCGCTGCGGTGATCGTCTGTGCTGCTTTCTATGGTGTTGTTATGATTGTGATCCGGGATCCGATTATGAAGTGGTTCTTGGGGATGGTGAACGGGAAGATTAAGAGGAAGAAAAAATGATCGACGAGATGTTGCAATAATATAGGCATTGTATTGCCATATCATGATAAAATATATCGTAATAAGAGACTTGGTTGTTATCAATCTATTGTTAACGATAAAGAATTCTGGTTCGAGAATTATTGTTAGTAAAGGATCTAAAGGAGATCCTACTGATTAGAATGGATTTTCAGACAGAGAGTTTGACAGTATTAAAAGAACAGTTACCTTTTTTAATAATGATTAGAAAGTCAGGTGACTTTGAAGAAATTATTATCTGTAGTGATCCTCTGCATTTCCATTATTGCGATTGTAGCGTTTTCGCTGCAGTCGAATGATAGCTCAAGGGAGATGACTATGAAGATCGTCGACCTTGTCGCCAGAGTCAATAATAAGATCAATCAAAGACAGATTGATTGGAATGTGGAGTATGTCATTTTACGAAAACTGGCTCATACAGTTGAGTACTCCGCGTTAGGAGTAGCTGCATCGCTATTCTTTAGCGACAGGAAGCATACGGTTCTGAACCCTCTGATTTTTTGTGCTATAATCTCTATAGTAGATCAGATGTCGAAGATCGCTATCCCTGGAAGAGAGTTTGACATTACAGATTGGCCGTTTGACTTTTTGGGGTATGTGATTGGGGTGCTGGTGATTGCGACAGGGAGTGTGTATTGGAAAAAAAGAAGGCAGAGCCTGTAAGATCATGATGAAATTAGATGACATGTGAACTTCCAGAGTAATTAACCCTCAATGCCCAGGGGACGAGTTGAAGGCCCAGAAATCCCGGAAATACGCGGGTTTCTGGGCTTTTTTGCTTGCGGTAAATTGTTACGCAGCGAATTGATGGTGGTGAAAACAGCAGATAAAATTCGCAGCTTCTG
>OMTP01000071.1 GCA_900313955.1 uncultured Lachnospiraceae bacterium
TAGAGCAGAGGACTGAAAATCCTCGTGTCTCTGGTTCGATTCCGGAACTGGGCATCTTTTTTTGCCATTTTTACCCCCGCGAGGGGGCTTTTTTATTGTCCCGGAGATGCAGCAAAAATGCCCTCCCTGAATGGGTACGAGCATATAAAAAAAGCAGGTGCGTCTCTAAGCACACCTGCTTTTTTATGTCCAATGAAAAGATGGAACTCAGTCCAGAGCGACCTTGAAGTCCTCGGAGCCTTCGCCGTTGACTGCGTAGTAAGCGACGTCGTTCTCCGGCTGTACATAGACCTCAAGGGACTTGATCTCAGCGCCTTCGTGAGATGCTTTGTAAGCCTCGACAGCCTTTGTGGTGACGTCAGAGATATCAACTCTCTTACCTGCGAACTCGACAAATACCTTTGTCTCAACCTTGGCAGCTTTCTTTGCAGGTGCCTTTCTGGTTGTTGTCTTCTTCACGGTCTCCTTGACGGTTGTCTCTACTTTCTCCTCGGCAACCTTAGCAGCGGGAGCAGCTGTTGTCTTTGCTGCAGCTGTTGTTGTCTTCTTAGCTGTCGTTGTCTTTCTTGTTGTAGCCATAATAAAACCTCCTCAAAACCACACAACACTTTTGTTCTTTTTCTAAATAACTAAAGAAGTCTTGTCTCAAAAAGTCTTTAGGAACGTTCGCATTATAAAACGAATCGAAATGTTTGTCAAATTCAAGCCACTTGCAGAATGTAAGATTTTTGTAAGACAACTCCAATTCTGGCAGATTGCACATAAAATGAGAGAAAGACGGATGGGTTTTTGATTTCCCTTTACATGAACGGCAAAAGTGAATTACAATGAAAAGTAGCTATGATGAAAGAGAAAAATGAAGAAATCATCAATTATACCTACATTGTCCGCTGTGCTGACGGGACATACTATACCGGTTGGACCAATCACCTGGAGGAGAGAGTGAAAACGCATAACGAGGGAAGGGGAGCCAAGTACACAAAGAGCAGGAGGCCAGTGGAACTCGTCTATTATGAAACATTTTCCTCACAGGCGGAGGCTATGTCGAGAGAGTGGCATATCAAGCATATGTCGAGAAGAGAGAAAGAAGATTTGATCAGGAGAAAGTCCATTTTCCAAACATAAGATGAAAAGGAGGAAGGGTCATGGAAAAGGAAGATCACATCTATATTGTGGGACACAAGAATCCGGATACGGATTCCATTTGCTCAGCTATTTCGTATGCGTATCTGAAAAACGCAATGACGGGGTCGCGCAAGTATATGGCGTGCAGGGCCGGTCAGATCAATGAGGAGACAGAGTTTGTCCTCAAGTACTGGAATCTGGAGGCACCGTATTACCTGCCCAATGTCGGGACGCAGGTCTACGATATGGACATCGATGATGCCGAGGGTGCTCCGGACGATATCACGGTCCGCATCGCATGGGAGTACATGAAGGAGAGTCAGACGGTGACGCTGCCGGTCATGGCGGAGGACGGTTCCCTGGAGGGCCTCATTACGGTCGGCGACATCGCCAACTACTACATTGATGCCTATACGAAGACGATTATGTCGGAGGCCAAGACGCGCTATCTGGACATTGCGGAGACGATCAATGGAACTGTCAGAGTGGGCAACCAGGATGGGTATTTTACCAAAGGCAAGGTCATGGTCGGCGCCGCTATGCCGGAGCATCTGGCGCAGTGCATCGAGAGGGACGACCTTGTCATCCTGAGCGATCGCGAGGACACGCAGCGCCAGGCGATTGAGTGCGGGGCAAGCTGTATTGTCGTCTGCCTTATGGATGATGTCTCTGATGAGATCAGGGAACTGGCGGAGCAGTACATGTGCGTCGTCATCTGCACCAAGTTTGACACGTACACGGTGGCCCGCCTCATCAACCAGTCCATTCCGGCCAAGTCCCTTATGAAGAAGAAGGACCTGATCACGTTTAAGACGGATGACTATGTGGATGACATTCGTGATATCATGGGTAAATACCGCTACAGAGATTTCCCGGTTCTCGATCACTCCGGCAAGTTTGTCGGCATGATTTCCCGCAGAAGCCTCATCAATGTCAAGAAGAAACAGCTGATTTTGGTCGACCACACCGAGCAGTCCCAGGCAGTGGACAACCTGGACGAGGCAGAGATTCTTGAGATCGTCGACCACCACAGAATCGGAACGGTAGAGACCCTGCAGCCGGTTTACTTCCGCGGCGAGCCTGTCGGATGCACATGCACGATTCTCACATCCATGTTCGAGGAGCAGGATGTGGAGATTCCAAAGACGATCGCGGGACTTCTGTGCTCTGCCATCATTTCCGATACGCTGCTCTTCCGCTCCCCGACATGCACGCCCAGGGACGAGAAGGCGGCGAGGAAGCTGGCGAAGATTGCCGGCATTAACCTGGAGGACTACGCCAAGTCCATGTTCCGTGCGGGCAGCAACCTGAAGGGCAAGACGCCGGACGAGATTCTGCACCAGGACTACAAGAAATTTATTTTTGGCGACACGGTCTTCGGCGTCGGCCAGATCAGCTCCATGGATATGGACGAGCTGGAGGAGATCGCGACAACCATCCGCCCGCAGATGGAGGAGGAGTGCGGCAAGAACGGCACGCAGATGATCTTCTTCATGCTGACGGATATTCTGACGGAGGACACACTGCTTTTAAGCTACGGCAAGAAGAGCGCAGATCTGGTCAAGGACAGCTTTGGCCTCGAAGTAGAGGACGGAAGATGCGTCCTGCCCAAGGTTGTCTCCCGCAAGAAGCAGCTCATTCCTGCCTTTATGCAGACGCTGCAGAACACACAGTGAGGATGTTTGTAAGTAAGGTGATTGATATTGGCGAAGGTAATCTGGAGGCCGGGAAATATGCTCTATCCGCTCCCGGCGGTGCTTGTGACAACGAAAGGCAGCAATGGGCAGAGGGATGTGTGCACGGTGGCCTGGACGGGGACGGTCTGTTCCAATCCGGCCATGGTGTCTGTTTCCCTCAGACCCTCGCGGCTCAGCTATACATATCTCAAAGAGACAGGGGTCTTTGGAATTAACATCACAACCAAAGACCTGGTCTTTGCCACGGATTACTGCGGTGTCCGCTCCGGGCGGGATGTAGACAAATTTGAGGTGCTGCATCTTATGACGGAGGAGGCGCAGAAGATCGACTGTCCACTCCTCAAAGCTTCCCCGGTCAATCTGGAGTGCCGTGTGACGCAGGAGATTCCGCTCGGCACCCATACTATGTTCCTGGCGGAAGTTCTCTGTGTTCACGCGGACGACGCTTACTGTGATGAAAACGGGGCTTTTGAGCTGTCGCGTGCCCATCCCATCGTCTACTCCCATGGGGCGTATCTGGAGACAGGAAAATGTCTCGGCACGTTTGGCTTCAGCGTTCGCAAAAAGTCCAGAGAGAAGAAAATGAAAAGGAGAAATAAGACTTGAATTATATCCTCATCGGGCTGCCGGGCTCGGGAAAGAGCACGGTCGGCGTCATGCTTGCAAAGTATATAGGCTACGGATTTATGGACGCTGATCTGGCTATTCAGGCTCAGGAGAAGAAGCTTTTAAGTGAGATCATCGAGGAGAAGGGGACCGAGGGCTTCATTGAAGTCGAGAACCGGGTGCTCTCCCAGATTGTGGTGGACCGCTGTGTCATCGCGACGGGGGGGAGCGCCATTTACTCCGGGGAGGCCATGCAGCACCTGAAGGAGAGCGGAAAGTGCATTTACCTCAAGATGAGTTATGAGGAGATGGAGAAGCGGCTTGGCGGAACGTTCCGAAGGCGAGGTGTTGTTTTAAGAAACGGAAGCTCCTCGCATAACATGTATGAGGAGAGGGTTCCTCTCTATGAGAAATACGCTGACATAACAATTGACGAACAAGATTTAACAGCAGAACAAACACTCGTAAAATTATTGCAGATTATCCAAAATTAACAGAATTGACAGACGTGGAACGTTCCATCCATTGGGCTTTTTGGAGTGCAAATATTTACAAATCATTACAATTAGGTTAATATTTACGCGTGACCTTCGCGAAGAAAGAAGGTAAGGGCTGTCCTGACGAAGGGAAGTAGGGGCAGCGATATTTAAGGGGAATGAAAGCAGGGTGAACATGGAACAATATGTCATAAAAGGTGGTATCCCTCTCGTCGGAGAAGTGGATATTGCCGGCGCAAAAAATGCAGCTCTACCAATTCTTTCGGCAGCGATTATGTCGAATGAAACGGTGACACTGGAGAATCTTCCGGATGTCAATGATATCAATGTTCTGATTGAATCGATCGAGAAGATCGGTGCGCATGTAGAGCGGGTCGACCGCCATACAGTAAAGATCAACGGTTCCACCATCAGTGACTGTGCCGTTGACTATGAATCCATTAAGAAAATCCGCGCTTCGTACTATCTTTTGGGAGCGCTTCTCGGAAAATACAACCGGGCGGAGGTTCCTCTCCCCGGCGGCTGCAATATCGGAAGCCGTCCGATTGACCAGCATTTAAAAGGCTTCCGCGCCATCGGCGCAGAGGTCAGCATTTCCCACGGCACCATCATCGCCAAAGCAGAAAGGGGAATGCGGGGAGCCCACATTTTCATGGATGTGGTTTCCGTTGGCGCCACCATCAATATCATGATGGCGGCCTCCCGGGCGCTTGGCAGGACAATTATTGAAAACGCGGCCAAAGAACCGCATGTCGTCGATGCGGCCAACTTCCTCAACTCCATGGGTGCTGACATCCGCGGAGCAGGAACGGATGTGATCCGCATCCGCGGCGTCGAGAAGTTCCACGGCTGCACCTACAGCATTGTTCCGGACATGATTGAGGCCGGGACCTATATGATGGCAGCGGCAGCGACAAAGGGTGATGTCGTCGTGAGAAATGTTATTCCCAAGCACTTAGAGGCTGTAACTGCCAAGCTCATCGAGATCGGCTGCGAGGTCGAGGAGGGAGATGACTCCATTCGCGTCGTCGCTTCCCGCCGCCTCATGAGAACGCATGTCAAGACGCTTCCCTATCCGGGATTCCCGACGGACATGCAGCCGCAGATGGGCGCTGTTCTTGCTGTCGCCCGCGGCACGTCCATTGTGACGGAGAGCATCTTTGAAAACAGATTTAAGTATGTCGATGAACTCTCGCGCATGGGGGCTAATATCAAGGTCGAAGGAAATACAGCCATCATCGATGGCGTGAGCGGCCTCACCGGGGCCCGGGTGTCTTCACCGGATCTCCGTGCGGGTGCAGCCCTTGTAATCGCAGGACTGGCCGCTGAGGGCTTCACAACCGTGGATGACATTGTCTATATCAAGAGAGGCTACGAGGATTTCGATAAGAAGCTGCAGAGCCTTGGCGCTGAGATTCGCGAGGTGGCCTCAGAAAGAGAGCTTAGAAAGTTTGAGCTCAGTGTTGGATAAGAAAGCAATGGAGGGTATGACTTCCTGCATCCTCTGCAAGAGGGGATGCAGAGTCGACCGTAATTTAAGAGCAGGCCGCTGTGGTGAGACGAGCACGATCGTTGCCGCGCGGGCTGCTCTTCATATGTGGGAGGAACCCTGCATCTCGGGGCGAGAAGGATCCGGGGCTGTCTTTTTTTCCGGCTGTCCTCTGGGATGCGTCTTCTGCCAGAATCGATCCATCGCACTGGGAAAGGCGGGCAGGGCGATTTCCCCGGAAAGACTTGTGGAGATCTTTCTTGAACTGGAGGATCAAGGTGCCAACAACATCAATTTAGTGACGCCGACTCAGTTCGTACCGCAGATTATTTTCGCGGTGCGGGAAGCGCGCTCCCGGGGCCTTGCAGTTCCGATCGTCTACAACACCGGATCCTATGAGACGCGGGAAACCATCCGCAGGCTCGACGGAACGGTGGACATTTTCCTGCCGGACATGAAATATTTTGATCCGGAGCTTGCGGAGAGATATTCTCACGCACCTGACTACTTTGATACGGCCATGGCGGCCGTCGAGGAGATGGTCAGGATCAGCGGAGATCCCATGTTCAACGAGAAGGGAATGATGGTGCGGGGGACGATCGTGAGGCATATGATCCTGCCCGGCCACACGAAGGACTCGAAGAGGATCTTAAAGGAGCTCTACACATCCTTCGGCGACCACATCTACATCAGCATTATGAACCAGTACACGCCCATGGAGGGGATTGAACATGCATACCCCGAGCTTGGGCGGCGCGTGACACGAAGGGAATACAACCGTGTGCTCGATTACGCTCTTTCTCTAGGCATTGAAAATGCTTTTATGCAGGAGGGCGGCACGGCCTCGGATAGTTTTATCCCGGCTTTTGACTGTGAAGGAGTATGAAAATGAGTGATGATTATCTGATCCGCGCGACGGCGGCCCATGATTTTGTCCGCGCCTTTGCGGTGACGGACCGCGGCGTGACGGAGGAAGCAAGGAAGAGGCACAGGACAAGCCCCACGGCTTCGGCGGCGCTCGGGCGCACCATGGCGGCGGCTCTCATGATGGGAGCGGATCTCAAAAATGACGACGACCTGGTCACGGTGCAGTTTGAGGGCGACGGACCCATTGGCGTCATCACGGTGACGGCCAATTCCAGGGGCGGCGTCAAGGGCTTTGTCGGCAATCCTTCTGTGAGCCTGCCTCCCAGGGAAGACGGACATTTTGACGTCGGCGGGGCGGTCGGGCACGGAAACCTGCGCGTCATCCGCGACACAGGCCTCAAGGAGCCCTATGCGGGCTCTGTGGACATCCAGACGGGCGAGATCGCCCAGGACATCACTTACTACTACGCTGTGAGTGAGCAGGTGCCCTCTGCGGTCGCTCTGGGCGTCCTGACCGACCGCACTCGCGATTACGAGATTATGGCCTCGGGCGGCTATATGGTTCAGCTTATGCCGGACTGCCCGGACGACATCATTTCTCTTCTTGAGAATAATGTCTCGGGCGCCCCATCCGTCACGGATATGCTCCGGAGCGGCAAGACGCCGGAGGATATGCTGGCTCTTGTTCTTGACGGCATGGACATGGAGATCCACACGAGGAAGGATGTTGCTTTTCAGTGTGACTGCTCCCGCGAGCGCGTGGAGAAGGCCATTATCGCTATGGGGAAGAAAGAAATTCAGACCCTCATCGAAGAAGGCGAGCCGGTTACCCTCACCTGCCAGTTCTGCAGGACTGAGTATACCTTCTCTATCGATGCGCTGAAGGAAATATGGCAGAAGACCGCAGGGTGACTGTTCGCATGCCAGCCAGCGGCAGAGTGTAAAAAGCACTTCCGGAGTGGAACTTTGAGGGGGCGCTGAACGTCCAGTGGACGTTCGAAGAGCGCCGACCGAAGCGG
>OMTP01000029.1 GCA_900313955.1 uncultured Lachnospiraceae bacterium
TCATCATACCATAGCTCAATTAAATGTACCAGTTATTTTATTTTCGATGTACTAGTCGATGATGACCAGGTCTGAGTTTCTGATACGGCGCATCTTGACTTTTGAATGCCTGTCAATTTCCTCTGTGCGCATGCTGCGTACAAGCGCCTGCATCGTCGTGAAGCTGACCTTGTAGCCATCCTCACAGGCCTGATACCCTAATCCTATTGCCAGGTGAGTCTTACCGACACCGGGTGGACCGGAAAAAAGAAGATTATACTGGCTATCAATCCAGGTCAGTTCCTTTAGCTGATTAAACTGGAAGTTAACATAGACCAGAGACAGGCACCGACTTTACTTTCCCGTCCCAAGCAATACAGGCTTGCTTTACTTTTCCCGGATTGTATAATAAAAAAGTAAAGTATGTGAGGAGAGTGATGAATATGTATGATTATTCCGGCCTGGAAAAGCAGTTAGCCAAGAGAAAAATGTCCAAAACCGCCCTTGGGCGAGAGCTTGGAATCTCATCCAGAACAATAGCAAGGATCGGAAAGAGAGAAAAGCTCTCCCAAAATACTTTGCAGAAAATTGCGGATTACCTGTCCTGCGATCCATCTCTATTGTACCGGATTGTTTCCGACAATCCGATCCTCCAGCAGCTGCGTGACGAAAAAGATGCGAAGATTTCCGGCGGTCTTTATCATGAGTTGCAGGTTCGCATGACCTATAACTCAAATCATATGGAAGGAAGCAGGCTTTCTGAGGAACAGACCCGCCTGATCTTTGAAACAAATACCATAGATGCAGGCGACGGAGTGCCGGTAGATGACATTCTGGAAACGGTACATCATTTCCGGGCAATTGATTATGTCATAGACACGGCTGATGAAGAACTGACAGAAGAAATGATCAAATACCTGCATTACATTCTGAAACACGATACAAAGGATGCTCAGCTTCCCTGGTTTGCCGTCGGTGATTATAAACGCCTCGGAAATGTTGTCGGCGGTCGAAAGACCACACGGACCCTTGATGTCCCGACAAGAATTGCCGAATTGCTTTCCGAATATAACCAGAAGCAATCTGTAACCATAGAGGATATCATTGCCTTCCACTCTGATTTTGAGCACATCCATCCTTTTCAAGATGGGAACGGCAGAGTAGGCAGGCTGATTGCTCTCAAAGAGTGCCTTCATCATAATATCGTTCCGTTCATCATTGAAGATGAGAAGAAAGCATTTTACTACCGAGGACTGTCAGAGTGGGAGAACGAAACGGGCTATCTCATCGATACCTGTCTGGACGGACAGGATACATTCCGGCGTCTTCTGCAGCAATTCGATATTAAGGTCGAATCGTAGCACAAAAGATGATAGGGTGTGTCCTTGGCGATTTTTTGTATTTCCATTTTGCCAGGGTGAAAATGCCAGCATACCCTACGCCGCAAATCAGGAAAAACAGTAATTTGTGATGTAGCCTACGCTGCAGATCAGAGAAATGCGCACCAACGACAAAGATGGCGGCAATGACCGCCAGGGCTTTTTCGGAGAAATTACCCACTATAACAAGAACGGAGTTTCTGGAGAAGGTATGATAGACATAGTCATGCTTTCGCGAGGGCAGGTGTCTATAAAGCCTTATAAAAAATCTGCGACAGGTTTGATAGTCGTGCCCTATATCCCTCTGTCACAGGCGGGAAGGAGAAATTATGCAGGTCATACCAAGAAATTCACAAAAAACGATAGTTTTCAAGTCTGTAGGAATAGGCGCTTACGATTGGGAGATCGCAACGTATATTTATCGTAGGGCAGAAGAAAAAGGACTTGGTTTTGAGATCGATATGTGATTTTCATGCTTTAAGATCAATTTGAAGATTAAAGGTGAAACGCTAGAAAATGTGAAGGTGGGAGGTTGTTGAAAACCTTCCACCTTTTCCAGTCACTTAAAGGAAATGGTCTCTACAGCTGCTTCAATCAGTCCACATAACACCATGACACTAATTGGCCCGATTTTGTTCCATCTTTTCTGCCTGAGAAGAACCAGCGCACCAAGAAATAGAAGAAAGCTCGAAAACTGGAAGCTCCCCCTCCCAAAATGGATGTAGCCGCCGGCAAATATTACTGGTATGAGAATGATGAGGCCGGCAGCAAAGATCATGGAGACAACAGCAGGGCGCAGAGTTCCAAGAACTCCCTGCATGATGGTCATTTTTCTGTATTTCGTATACAGATAAGCCAGAATGGTGACGAAAACGCAGGACGGAAGAACAACGCCGATCGTGGCAACAATGGAGCCAGGGACACCGGCCACCTGATGGCCAACAAACGTGGCTGCATTGACGGCAATAGGACCGGGAGTCATCTGGGAGATCGTGACAAGATCGGTAAAATCGCGGACGGTAAGCCAGTGATAGTGATCGACCACCTGACCCTGAATGAGAGGCATGGCAGCATAGCCGCCGCCAAAGCTGAAGGCACCGATCTTGAGAAATGCAATGAATAGTCTGAGTAAAATGTCCATGTCTCAGTTCTCCTTCTTTGTGCGGATCCATGTGAGCATAATCCCAAAAGCTGCGGTTCCAAGAATGATGAAAATGACGTTGACATCAAGGAAATAGTTGAGGATAAATGCTGCAATCATGATAATCATGGCGACAATGTCATGGGATTTGACGATTCCCGCTGCCATATCCCAGGTGGTTGATACAATGACGGCGCCTATGCCGCTCGTCATCCCATTCAGCATGGCTTTGACAAAGAAGTTGTTCCTGAATGTGTCATAAAAGAGGGAGATCATGGTCAGGATAACAAAAGGAGGAATCACAGCACCGATCACAGAAACAAAAACACCTGCGATGCCGGCAAGTTTATATCCGACAACAATCGCGCCGTTGACGGCGATGGCTCCAGGCGAGGACTGGGCAATCGCGACAAGGTCCAGCATCTCCTCGCCATCAATCCAGTGCAGCTCGTCCACAAATTTTCTTTTGAGCATTGTCACGATGACATATCCGCCTCCGAAGGTGAAGGTACTTAAGTAGAGCGTGGAGAAAAACAGTTCTTTTAAAATTTCACATTTCCCCTTTGTAGCTGGTATCTCAGACGCCCCTATGACATTTTCTTCCATTATGTTGCCCTCCCGCAGATGATATGTTACTGTTCACGGGTCAGCCAGGGAACCCTTCGGAAAGCATTTCCTTCGCGGCCACCCCTCAAAGGTCCACTCCGGAAATGCTTTCCAAAGGGCTCCCATTGGCTGACGAGTGAACAGTAACGATGATATTTCCTTTTGATACAATCCATGATATACTTAATCCACAAATAAATAAAATACTATTATAATTATCACATGATAGGTAAACGCCTATGACTTTCCGAAATATTGAAATCTTTTTATCGATCTGTGAAAACGAAAACAGCGTAACCAAAGCGGCACAGAAACTGATGATCTCACAACCCTCTGCAACGGCAGCGTTGAAAGATATTGAGAACGAACTTGGCGTGCCATTATTTGACCGACTTGGCAGAAAGCTGTATTTGAACGAGGCAGGAAAAAAATTCCAGGATTACGCTCTCCGCATTCACAACCTCGAAGAAAGCATGGAGCAGACATTTCATGAATGGAAGAGCCATGAGTCCATTCACATGGGAGCAAGCCTTACGATAGGTGGCCGGTATTTGGTTCCCTATATACAAAAATATAAAACGGATCATCCGGATGTGATGGTTCAGTCAGTGGTTGAACCTTCACTGAATCTGGAGCAGAAAATACTGAAAAATATCATTGATTTTGCCATCGTTGAAATTCCCGTCGTCCATCCTCTTCTAAAAGAAATTCCTTTTTTGGAAGAAGAACTGGTGGCAATTGAACCTCTGGCATGGCCATTTCAATCCATGAAGATGGAAGAACTCATGCAACAGCCACTGCTCCTTAGAAACAGGGGAAGTGGAACGAGAGATATTATTGATGAAGTTTTCAAAGAGCACCAGTTTTTTGTGCAGCCTGTGATGGAATCTTTCAGTGAGATGGCTATTATCAATGGCGTGGAAGCAGGAATGGGAATATCCATATTGCCATATTCTGTTGCGGCAGAAGCAATCCGCCAAAAGAAAGTGAGAATGCTCAGTCTCACAGATGTTCATTTTCCCCAGAGATTTTGCGTTGTTTACCATAAAGAAAAGGTGCTCTCGGAAAACATGCTGGACTTTATTCAACTTGTGACAGGAAGTGCATTTTGCTACTACTAAAGATTTTCACCTGGTTGGTTTACAAGCGGTATACTTGTTAAGCAGCAGAATATCCACCCGCCACACAGGACAAAGTGCATATTGAGGCACATCTATATTTATGTGGGGAAGACGTTCGTGACTGCTACCTTTTACGAATCTGATCCTGAAACAATGCTATAGCGTAGTCATCATGGTTCTCCTGAATGAACAGAAAAGGAGCAGTTTTAGCGGCACTCAGCAGAAAGGAATACGATGATTTTCATTGGATGTCATCTGTCTATTTCAGATGGCTATGAGGCAATGGGCAAGACCATGACACAGTTAGGCGGAAGCACATTTGCTTTCTTTACAAGAAATCCGCGAGGCGGTAAAGCAAAGCCAATTAGACCGGATGATGCGGCCGCTCTTCGTACATATCATAAACAGCATTCATTTGGTCCGTTAGTAGCCCACGCCCCCTATACGATGAATCTCTGCTCAGAAAACAGCAGTGTAAGAGAATATGCTGAGGAATGTTTTTCGCAGGACATTCAGAAAATGGAGCTGTTCCCGGGCAATTCTCTCGTTAAGGAGTGGATGCATGATGATTGAAGATAGATATAAGGGGGTAAAGATATGGCAGTGGAAGATGGTATATGGATAATGCATGGTGTGTCTCCGGAGGATCCAGACTGCCTTCATTCTGTGAAAGACCTCGTTTCTTATGTAAACGAGATTGGCTTCCTTCCGCTGTTTCAGAATGAAATCCCTGGTTTCTCAGTGGAGGAACGAACAGACCCTGCTGCATGGTGGTCAGATGATCCAGAACATGATCCATGGATCTGGCGAGAGACGATCGCCAGATCGGGAGAACTCCTCTATGGAAAATTTTTCGCCGGCAGAGCAGGGTTTGTCTCGAAAGAGTGGCTGCCTTACTTTGCCAACTTCAGGCGTGACGGATATGACTTCGACGCGCTTTGGGACGACGAGAAAGCAGATATGCGGCAGAAAAAGATCATGGATCTCTTTGGTGATACGTCAGAATTTGAGAGTACGCCTGAATATTTCTCTTATGAAATAAAGGAGAAAGCTGGATTTTCAAAAGGCGGGGAGAAAAACTTTGAGGGAGTTCTTACATCTCTCCAGATGCGGTTTTATCTTGTGGCAGCGGATTTCCGGCAGAAACTCAATAAGTCTGGAAAAGCCTATGGCTGGCACATTGCTGTCTACACAACGCCGGAACACCTGCTTGGCTATCATTATGTGACAGGAGCCTATAAAGAAGAGCCGAAGGACTCTGCCAGAAAGATTTTTGCCCGTGTGATTGAAAATTTTCCGGAAGCTGACGCGCGGTCTCTTATGAAGGTTCTTGGCTACGGAGAATCTGCCAAGGCTCCAAAGAAAAATAAGGCGAAAGACCCATATCCCATGAATCTCATCAAGGCGTTAAAAATCGACTCAATCCTTGATCCAAAAGAAGGCTGGCTCGCCAAAGATTTTGAGAAAATGGGATATCCTCATGTCGCATTTTCTCCTAAGGGCTTAAGCCCTGATCAGATGGTCGGGCTTGAGATCGCTATTGGGCAGATGAAAAAGAAGGAAAGGACCGTTCTTCATTATCGTTACGAGGAAAATCTCATCTTCAGGGAAGTAGGAGAGAAGACTGGAAAATCAGCAGCCTGGTCGAGCCACATCCACTCGACAGCACTTAAGAAAATGCGTCATGCACCGGTCAGCCGCTGGATTGTCTATGGGTATGACGGCATGCATAAGATCTGGCAGGAGAGAATTGAACGAACAAAAGAAGCCTGGAAAAAAGAAGGAAAAACGAGACAGGCATATATGCTCACGCAGCCTTTGGAGAATCTGAGGAGTCCTGGTCTTTCCTCTGCAATCACTTATCTTAAGAAAGCAGGAATTGAGACTATCGGAGAACTCCGGGAAGAGATGATGCGGGAAGACTGGACGTTCGGCATTCACGGCGTCGGTTATGTCGCTGCTGAAGATCTATACAATAAGATGCGGAAACTTGGACTTATGTAGTACAAAGGAATAGAGAACGTATGCTGATGACATTTGGATCCTGTGTGAATGAGACAGGACGCAAACGCTATATGCTTTGTCTTTCCAGATCCTCCACCGGTACCGGTTTGCTGCACACATGCCGGGACAGAGCGTTTAGCTCATCCACACATCCCAGATCCGATCCTCTGCCTTTCATTCTTCGTGTCTGCGTCAGCCTTGTTCCATCGGAAAACTGCACCGTTACAATCAGGTTGGAGACAATACAAAAGACATCTGCTTTCTCGGCTCCATAAGCCTTAAAGATTCGAGTCACAGTATCTTCAACACGATTTGCTTCGCCTCCATTCATAAAGAGAAGCTCGCCTATATCAAGAATTGCCCGCATCAGCCTTTCCGACTCTGTTTTGTCCATCTTACCCCTCTTCATTTTGAGTTATTGGATTTTCTAAAGTGTCTGGTGACAGGCACCAGTGCATTCATTTGACATGTCGTTCACATAATAAAGGGTCGCTTCCCCAGATCAGAATCTGGGCTGCGGCTCTTTTGCAGCAGGTTTCTCGACATAATATCAAGTGACAGCCTCCCGTACTCCAATCAACCTAAAATTTCTTCCTGAGTCACGTCACTATACATCTCCTGTATCTCATCCAGTGAAAGGCCACGTTGCAGCAAGGCCTTGGCACGGCTGATGTCCACCTCATGCTGACGAAGGCGCTCCTGTTCAACACCCTGCTTGATTCCCTGTTCCAGGCCTTGTTCCAGACCTTGTTTCAGTCCCTTGGCGATGCCTTCTTTTTCCAATCTGTCAGCAACATCACACATAGTATGCACCTTTCCTTTCCTCGGCAGCGCCAGAATTTTTTCAGTTACATCTTTTTCACTCAATTCAGGTCGCCTTCTTTTATATTATATCATGTAGATCCGCGCCGAAGTGACCCACCCGTGAACAGTAACTGGATTTGAAACCCGGCAAATGAATATTTGAAAGAGGGATCCGGAGCATCGAAAGCGATCTTCGAGGCTGCAGGCCGCAAAAAGCGGAAAATGCGCGCAGCAAAATCGTCCATTGTGAAGTTGGAAGCGCTACGTTAACGGAAGCATTTTCTCTCTATGCACGTGTGATTGTCCATGCAGTTGTGCCGAGGTGGATGCAGGATCTGTTTGGAATCGTTTAGTGCAAGGTAACTGTTCAGGAGGGCACCGTTGCTCCGAGAAAAACACGTCCTGAACAGTTACTCTCTGTTTTGCATAAAATATGGACCCAATCAGAGGGGTCCTGAACAGTTCGAAAAGTTGAAAATGTCAGCGAAATTCTCACTGTCATTCATAAAGTCATTTCAACAAAGTTCCTGCGAAAGGACATACCTGGAATGAAAAAGCCACAGTAGATAAAGAAGCAACATGCACCGAGGCAGGCAGCAAGAGCATTCATTGCTCAGTCTGTGGAGCAGCAAAAGAAGGCTCCGTAGAAAAAATACCTGCACTTGGGCATGTACTTCAAAAAGTTAATGCTCAGCCATCAACCTGTAAGGTAAAGGGCCACAGAGAGTATTATGTATGCTCCAAATGTCATAGAATTTTTGACAGCACTGGCGCAAAGGAATTAAGTGCAGCAGATCTGTCACTTCCTTTGGCGGATCACACTTGGGATGCAGGCTTCGTTACTCAGAATCCTACAGAAACAGCCGAAGGAGTAAAAACATTTACCTGCAAGGTTTGCGGAATCACCAGAACTGAAAAAGTTGCAAAGCTGCCGAAAACGAATACTCCGCCATCACAGGCAACCACGGTGAGCACAATTCCCATGTACAGACTTTATAATCCAAATTCAGGTGAGCATTTCTATACGTCAGTAAATGCAGAGAAGAAGCATCTGGTCTCTCTGGGATGGAGATATGAGGGGATTGGCTGGTATGCCCCGTCAACTTCCAGGACGCCTGTTTATCGCATTTACAATCCCAATGCAGGAGACCATCATTATACAACCAGTACCGGCGAATTGAACAATCTCGTTAAACTTGGTTGGCGCTATGAGGGAATCGGCTGGTATTCCGATGACACTAAGACGGTACCGCTCTATAGACAGTATAATCCGCATGCCAAGTCCGGAGCCCATAACTATACAGTCAGTAAAGAAGAAAATACCTGGCTGGTAGGTTTGGGCTGGCGGGCTGAAGGCATAGCATGGTATGGATGCGAATGACCGCGATGCACTCTGAGAAATCAGAGTGCATTTTTATTAGCAAGGACTCTCAATGTAAGGAGGAAGAAAATGTGCACCAACGACAAAGATGGCGGTTACGACCGTCAGGGCCTTTTAGGGGAAATCATCCACTATGACAGGAACGGCCGGAAAATGGGCGAGAGCCGTCGTAATCCCCTCGATTGGTACCCGAAGCAGAAGAATAAGAGTGGGATATTTTACCTGCTCCGGGCAGCTAGAGACATTGCCTGATCCGACCAGGTAGAGACGTCTGACTTTTCGCCTGGCTGCTGTGAATCTTCGTTGATGCGCGGGGTGACGGCCTGGGTCTGCGCAATCTGCTCCCGAATTCTGGCTGTTAGTGACGCCTCTTCTTAATTCCTCCAACAACTTGTACCAGATGGCAACCAGATTCTTTAAATCTTGGTGACTGAATCTTGCATATGCTTTTGGATACGTGTCGTTGATCGTGAAGATGAGTTCAAATGTCTCTTGTTCTGTCATATTGTTACTCCTTATCGCTGAATTCTCCGTTCTACATCATTTTGAGCAGTATATCTCCACTGGAGGCCTCTCGAAATGAGCCACCCTCACTTCGTGCATTCCAGTTGCGCACGGCAGCCTTCCAGTCCTTCATGGGATTGCTGCCGACTTTCCACCCGTTCGAGTCGTAGAAATGCATGAAGGCCTTTCATGAGTACTCCTTTCATGAAAATGAGGGATCAAAAGGTGCGGTTCCGTCCATGAGGGATCGGCGGACCGCTCCCCTTTGGATCCAGTCAACAGTATTTACGGATCATCGATGACAAATGCCATTTTAGTTAGACAAATGCCCAAAATCAATGGAAATTATCAACAATTCGATTTTGATTTTTTGTAAACAATTGCGAAAAAACTTAATTGCCCGAGCCTGTTTTTCAAAGAAAATATGAAAACCGGTCATTTTCCGCCCGAGCGGCCACGCGCCCCTCCCCATAAACCAGGCTATCTCGCATCCTGCAATGCGCCCTCCCCATAAACCAGGCTATCTCGCATTCTTCGATCCACCCCTCCCCACAAACCAGGCTATCCCGCATTCTATGATGCCCCTCCCCATAAACTGCTGGTTCTCCTCGATTATGGGGCTGCTCATGGAGACTGAGCTATTCTCTCACTGCTACAAGAACTTTATCTTCTCTAACCTGTAACTGGGGCTATAGCTGTAACTGATATATACTGGACATCGGACTTTGAATCGATACCGTATCCGCCTGTGCCCGGCATGGCCGCTCAGGCCCAAAATGACCGGATTTGAAACTTTCTCTGAAAAACAGGCTCAGGTAATTTAGTTTTTTCGCAAACATTCACAAAAAATCATATTCGATCTGTGAACTATGCCAATGGAAATCCTGCAGCCATATGTGCTACAATGCTGCACGTAACAAATCAAGCGGGCGGCCGTGAGATCGGGGTCACGGGCCGCCCCTCCTCCCCGATACCAGATGAAAGCTGGTGATCGATCAAATGCAAACCAGAAGGAAAGTGCTGATCGCCCTCGGCCTCGCCGCCATCCTTGCGACCCCAGCGAGAAGCCAAAATCCCCGGCTCGCTGGGGGTGGGAGGCAAGACGTATGATATCTGATGATTCATTTTTTAATACGCCGCTGGGCGAGACAGAGCTCAAAGCCCGCATGGTGGGGCTGCTCAATCGCGAGGGCATCTGCTCGATCGGAGAGCTCTTCGAGGCAGCGGAAGTGAACCGGCTCGACAGGATGCGCGGGGTCGGTCCCAGGCTTCGGGATTAGGGTGAACTCCTATCATGAATATATCGATGAGGCACTGAAGATAGAGGAGCGCTGATGAGGGGAAAACATCACATAATTGTTCAGAATAATAGTAATTGGTAGGTAGATCGCATTCTTTTACAGGTAAGACTTTCTTGATATGATGT
>OMTP01000051.1 GCA_900313955.1 uncultured Lachnospiraceae bacterium
ACCCTGGACACCCTGATTAAGAGTCAGGTGCTCTACCAACTGAGCTAGAAGCGCATTGAATTACTGCTGCATCGCTGCAACGATCAATATTATAGCGAAGGGGCTGCAAAAAAGCAACCCCTTTTTTCTTTATTTTTCACTTTTTCTTTACTTGTGTTCCTGTTCACGGGTGGGTCACAACGTCGCTCCACAAAAAGACCTTCCATCCGGACTTAGTAAATTTGCGCGCAAAAGCGGGCGCGCAAATTCGAATGCGCCCTGATGGAAGGTCTTTTTGCTCCGCGCCAGGATGCCCTCGGGGAAAGCACTTCCGGAGTGGATCCTCACGGGGATGTCCGCGGAGGAAGTGCTTTTTCGAGGCAGTTCTGGCAGACCAGTGAACAAAAAACTACTTGCCCGCGCGGGCCTTGATGACCTTCATGCGGGTGAACTCGTCGCGCTCCTTCTCCTCAAGGGCATTGGACATGTTGCGGATGAGGACCTGGTAGCGGGGAATTGTGATGTTCTGCAGGGCATTGGCGCGCTTCTGGCTCTTCTGAATGTCCGCGGCCAGGCGGCGGGCCGTCACCTCGATCTGCGATAGCTCAAGAGAAAGGTACTTGACCTTTTCGAAAGCTGCCCGCGCCTCATCGAGGGCGTCGCGCGTGCGGTAGAAAGCGTAGGTCGGTCTGGCCTTATCCGCCTTGTCATAGCGGACAAGAGGAATTTCCGTGCCCATAATGGACCGGGAGTGGATCTGAACAGAGTTTTCCACCGGAATGGTCTGGGCCAGAGCCTCTACATTGCTGATGCCCATCTCCACATTGGCGCGCTCCAGAGCCGCATAGGCCTTCTTGAACGTAGAGTCAATCTCCCCCTGGATCTCCGAGGCCTGGCTGACATGGAGCATGAGCTCGCGGATGAGGATATTTCTTCTGCGGTCCATGAGTTCGTACCCCTGCCGCGCCAGAGCCAGTGAATTTTTGGCCCGGATCAGGTTGCCCTTCGTAGCCACTTCATTGATACCTGGCATCTGTCTTCACCTCCTGCGTCTTGCATAGTTGCCAATTGATCAGAATCTTCTAAGTTATCCGGTGACAGGTACCCTTCAGTCCTCTTCGTAAGGACGGTAGTACTTGTCAAGAATCTTGCCGTCGATGCGGTCGAGCTCGGTTCTCGGGAGGATGCCGAGGAGTTTCCAGCCGAGGTCGAGAGTCTCGATGACGGTGCGGTTCTCTTCCATGCCCTGTCCGATGAACTCGTCTTCGAAGTGGCGGCCGAACTCGAGGTACTTCTTGTCAGTGTCGGACAGCTCGTCCTCGCCGATGACGGAGGCCAGAGATCTGGCGTCGTTGACTTTGGCGTAGGAACTGAAGAGCTGGTTGGCGACGGACTGGTGATCCTCGCGGGTGTAACCCTCGCCGATGCCGTCCTTCATGAGTCGGGACAGCGACGGAAGGATGGAGATGGGCGGATAGATGCCCGCGCCGTCTAAGGAGCGGTCAAGAACGATCTGACCCTCGGTGATGTAGCCCGTGAGGTCGGGGATCGGGTGGGTGATATCGTCGTTGGGCATGGTCAGAATCGGGATCTGGGTGACAGAGCCCTCCTGGCCGGCCACAATGCCAGCTCTCTCATAGAGAGAAGCCAGGTCGGAATACAGGTAGCCCGGGTAGCCCTTACGGGAAGGAATCTCGCCCTTGGACGAGGAGACCTCTCGCATGGCCTCGCAGTAAGACGTGATATCCGTCATGACGACCAGGATGTGCATGTGTTTCTCGAAGGCCAGATACTCCGCTGCCGTGAGAGCGGCGCGCGGCGTGATGAGACGCTCGACGACCGGGTCGTTGGCCAGATTGAGGAACATGGTCACGTGATCAGAGACGCCGCTCTCCTCAAATGTCCTGCGGAAGAAATCCGCGACATCGTGCTGGACACCCATGGCAGCGAAGACAATGCCAAACCTGGACTGGTCTGCACCGGCGCCGAGATTGGCCTGACGGACAATCTGGGCCGCCAGCTGATCGTGGGGAAGGCCATTTCCCGAGAAAATGGGCAGCTTCTGACCGCGGATCAGCGTCGTGAGGCCATCAATGGCGGAAATGCCGGTGTTGATGTAATTTCGTGGATACTCACGTCTGCAGGGATTGAGCGGCAGGCCGTTGACGTCGCGCCTCACCTTGGCGACGATGGGGCCCAGGCCGTCGATGGGGCGGCCGATGCCGTCGAAGGTGCGGCCCAGGATCTCCCCGGAAAGAGGGATCTCCATGGGGCGGCCCGTCAGGCGGGTGCTGGTGTTGACAAGGCTCATGCCCTCCGTTCCCTCGAAGACCTGAATAACTGCCTTGTCTTCATAGGCCTCAATGATACGGCCCAGTTTTTTCTCGTCTCCGCCCACCGTGAACTCCACGATCTCATCAAAAGCGGCATTCTGAACGCCCTCAAGGACGACGAGCGGGCCATTGACTTCCTTGAGACCAAGATATTCAATTGCCATTTTTCTCTCCTCCTTTATGCGTTCTTCTCGATGACATGATCATAAAAATCATCGATCATTTTCTTATAGTCATCAAACATTTCCAGCTTGTCATTGGGGACATCATACTTCATGGCGATGACCTTCTCAAAAACATTTTCCGACTTGAGAACTGCCATCGGGTGGCCCATGGCGACAAGCTTTCTTGCCTTGTCATAGAGATAGAGAATGGTGTCCATCATGAAGAACTGCTTCTTAAGAGGCACGTTCTGGTCATCGGGATGGAAAGCATTCTGCTGCAGGAAACCCAGGCGGATGACGCGGGCGATCTCGAGGGTCAGCTTCTGATCATCCGGCAGGACGTCGGAACCAAGGAGCTTGACAGTCTCCATGAGTTTGTCCTCGGCGTGGAGAATAGCGACAAGGCGGGTGCGCTCAGCGACAAACTTTGGATCGACATTGTCGTTGTACCACTTGGCCAGGTTGCCGACATACTCAGAGTAGGACTGCATCCAGTTGATGGCCGGATAGTGGCGGGCGTAAGCCAGGGCCTTGTCAAGTCCCCAGAAGCAGCGGACGAAGCGCTTGGTGTTCATGGTAACGGGCTCGGAGAAGTCGCCGCCCTGAGGGGAGACGGCGCCGATGATCGAGACGGAGCCGACATTGCCGGAGAGGACACGCATCTGACCGGCGCGCTCGTAGAAAGCAGAGAGTCTCGACGCAAGATAAGCAGGGAAGCCTTCCTCGGCGGGCATCTCCTCCATACGGCCGGACAGCTCGCGGAGAGCCTCGGCCCAGCGGGATGTGGAGTCAGCCATGATGGCGACGTCGTAGCCCATGTCCCTGTAGTACTCAGCCAGAGTCACGCCTGTGTAGATGGACGCCTCACGGGCGGCGACAGGCATGTTGGACGTGTTGGCGATGAGAGCCGTTCTTGCCATAAGCTTATTGCCGGTCTGCGGATCTTCGAGCTTTGAAAAATCCTCCAGAACCTCGGTCATCTCGTTGCCACGCTCGCCGCAGCCGATATAAATGATGACGTTGGCGTTGGAGAACTTGGCGATGGAGTGCTGGGTCATGGTCTTGCCCGTTCCGAAACCTCCCGGGATGGCCGCCGTGCCGCCGCGCGCGATCGGGAAGACCGTGTCGAGGACTCTCTGGCCCGTGACCAGGGGCTCGGCGGAGGCCATTCTCTGCACGGCCGGGCGCGGAGTCCGAATCGGCCACTTCTGAGCCAGGGTCAGGTCCTTTGTCGTTCCGTCCGGCAGCTCCACCGTCATAAGCGTATCCTTCACGGTATACTTGCCGTCCGGCTGCACACTTTTGACCGTTGCCGTCGGGATAAGCGGCGTCATCATGGAGCGGTGGACGATGGATGCTGTCTCCGGGCACTCCGCAATGATCTGACCGCCGTGAATGACATCGCCTTCCTGTACCTTCATGGTGACGTCCCAGAGCTTGTCCTCGTCGAGAGCCGGAGCGACGATGCCGCGGGTGATGAACTTGCCGCTCGTCTCAGCGATCTTCTCGAGGGGCCGCTCAATACCGTCATAGATATTGTTTAAAATGCCGGGGCCCAGGGTGACGGAGATGGCACTTCCTGTGCCGACGACCGGCTCGCCCGGTTTCATGCCGGATGTTTCCTCATACACCTGAATGGACGTTGTGTCGCCTTTCAGGGATATGACTTCGCCGACCAGTCTTTCCTTGCCGACATAGACCATCTCACCCATCTGAAAGTCCGGTGCATTTTTAAGATAGACGACGGGACCGTTGATCCCGAAGATTGTTCCACTTGCATTACTCATACCGCGCCTCCTTCAAAGGAAAATCCTTCTCTGGCGTCCTCAAAGAGCGTGTCGAAGGAGTTATCAATGAGGATGTGGCGGGAGCTGATGACAGCCCGCATGCCGCCGCCAAACCCATTCTCATCGAGAACAGGGTGCGTCTCGGTGGTTTCCGCGATTTGATCAAGCAGTTCAGCGTCTGTGGGGTCCAGATAGACGACCATGTGGTCGGTACCGCTGACTTTCCTGGCGATCATGATCTTGCGGCAGATGTAGTGGACATAGTCCGGCGTCTTCCTGTAAGCTGTGAGCTTGTCCTTCACAACAGCGAAGATCTCATTTAAGACATCTTCTTCCTTCTGGGCCAGCGCGTGGCGGATCTCGATCTCGCGGACGGCAAGATCCTTGTTGAGATCGCGCAGAAGGGCCGTCTTCTCATTTTTCACAGCCTCTCTGGCCTCTTTTTTCTTCATGGCCTTGTGCTCCTCAAACATCTTGTCGAGGCCGGCCTGATACTCGGTCAGGGCCTTGTCTCTTGCCTCTGAGGCGCTCTCCATGGAATGATCATAAAAATGCTGTAATTTCTCTTCTAGTGTCATAATTTCAACCCTATCGCTTCATTGACGTAACCGGTGATAAAGTCTTTTCTCCGTCCTGTTCCGTGGCGGTCCGGGACATCGATGATGAGGGGGGTTCTGTGGCTCATCTTCTCAGCGTTGACCAGATCCGGCCAGTCGCGGCCGAACTTCTCGGTCACGAGGAGCACGGCGATCTCAGGATCTTCGCACGCTCTCTCCATGGCCTTCTGAAATTCATCGCGCTCATGGACGACCTCACCCTCGATTCCGGCAAGACGCATCCCGGTCAGTGTGTCGATGTTGTCACTGATCAAGTACATCTTCATGGCTGTTACCCATTTTGGATCAAAGGTTACCAAGGATCATGAACGCAATGATGAGACCATAGAGGCAGACACCTTCGGCAAGACCGACATAGATGAGGGACTTACCGAGAATGCTCTGATCCTCGCTGATGGCGCCAAGAGCTGCAGATGCTGCGGAAGCAACAGCGATACCACCGCCGATACAGGACAGGCCTGTGACGAGGGCAGCTGCGATATAGCCCATGCCGGTTGCAAAGCCGGCGCCTGAAGAAGCGCTTGCCGCATGGACATTCATGCCGCCGACAAAGGTAGCCGCCGTGGCGATGAGGAGAAGTCCGAAGAACGTAAAGCAGTTGACTGCAAGAGTCGCCTTATAGCGGCTCTTTGTCTGCTGTCCCCTGATAAAGACAACGCCGGGAACGATGATGCTGAGAACAAGTGCGATGATGAATGTGATTTCAACTGCTGCTGACATGGTAGATACCTCCATTTTCAATTTTTCATACCAAATTTAAAGGCACCCTTATATTGCTCGACCGAATCGGCCGGCTGGTGCTTTGAAAAATCATTTTCGGAGTGGCCCTGCTCGAGCTCCGTGCGCTCGAACATTTTCAGTTCACGGTATGGCGTGGTGTCTGAAAAAAGCACTTCCGAAGTGGACCCTCACGGGGATGTCCGCGGAGGAAGTGCTTTTTCAGGCACCTGCCATACCCCCGTGAACGGCCACATTTCATTTTCCTTATGCTTTCTTCTTAACCTTGAAGAAAGGCCTGAATTCTCTTCCGTCTCCTGTGTAGAAGCGGGAAAACATCTCATAGTACTCGAGACGCAGCACCTGGATGCCGACGATGAGACCCTCCATGCCCATGACGAAGGCATTGCCGAGGACGATGCCGCCCCAGTTGATGCTGCCCTTCTCCGCACCTGACAGCATGAGGACGACCTCCATCATGGCCGCGTGGCTGACTGCGAACGCTCCGATACGAACATAGGAGATCGTATTGGAGAAGAAGGAGAGCAGGGTCTCGAACATCTCGAAGAAGTTCTGGACGATAAACATGCCCACGCCGCCTTCGATGGCCGGGCTCTTCTTCATCATCTTATTGGTCAGCGGTTCCTTGCAGAACATGAGGACAAGCGGGATCACGAAGAAAATGATCACGAAGACTGCCCCGATCTTCATGTTGCCTGCCCCAAAAGCGGTGAACACCGCAATGACCACGCCGACGTAGAAAATAAATCCTGCGATGGAGTTTGTCCCGAAGCAGAGTTTCTCCTTGTCCCCCATCTTTTTGGCGTTGATGATGTTGAGGATCATGGTCGCCAGGATGAGGAACATGCCGAAGACGACGGCGCAGACCAGAACCGTATTGATGCTGCCGATGCCCGGAAGCGTGATCTTGTCTGTCTTGGGCTTCAGCCACACATGCCTGATGACGGTATCCTCGAATCCGAAGAAGGATCCGAACATGATGCCGAAGAAGCTTGAGAAAATGCCAGCGCAGCTGATGATGCCGGCCAGATCCATGTGCTTGAACTTGTAGAGAAGGAGTCCTCCGATAAAGAGGCACAATCCCTGTCCCAGATCGCCGTACATGGCTCCGAAAATGAAGGAGTAGGTGATGGCGATGAAGATGGTCGGGTCGATCTCGTGGTAGTCCGGCAGCCCGTACATACGCACGTACATCTCATAGGGCTTGAAGATCTTCGGGTTCTTGAGCTTTGTCGGCGGCTTGAGGTCAGGATCATTGTCTGTGTCCTCGATGAGGCAGACCGTCCTGGCGTCGCCCTCGATCTCCTTCTGGAGAGCCGCGGCATCCTTCTCTCCCATCCACCCGTAGATGATGTAGTAGGAGCTGTTCTTGGAGTGCATGACAGCGGCCATTTTCCTGACGTCGAAGTTGTCGGCCAGATGCTCAAGCTTATCTTCTGCAGCGATGAGACGCGGACCGTACTCGGCGAGATTCTCCTTCATTTCCGAATCGATCCGCTCAAGTTCACGCTTCGTGTCGTCGAGCTCCTTATGGAGCCTTGCAAGGACATCTGCCGCCTTTCCTATATCCTCCTGGGGAATGGTGATTCTCTCAAAGTGCATGGAGGAGTAGACGGCGTCGATCTTCCTCGTCTCGGCTGTCGGCGTGAAGTAAATGCCGTAGACGAACTGGTCGTTCGTCTTGCATGGATAGAAAATGGTGTCAAAGTTCTCGTAGACGTAATTCTTGAATTTTTCGTAGTAGTCTTTCGGGAAACGTCCAACCCTCGAGTCCACAAATTTGTACTTAAAGATCAGTGCTGCGTCAGCCGGAAAGTCCGCATAGGGCTCGATGCGCTCGATTCTCTCTTCCATGTCCCTGATCTTCTTGGAAGCGGCTTTCTTCTGCTCCTCCAGGGATCCCAGGGATGCGTCGAGCTTTTGGATGAGCTCCTCCGCCTCCTCGACGGAGACGCTGTAGGGAGGAAGGTTTTTCGCCCCGTCTCCCATGAGGCCTGCGTACTCGCGGATCTTTGTCAGCGGATCTCTGTAGGGGTTTTTGTCGTGAAAGGGTTCCAGGTTCTTCATGTCGGAGAGCCTGGTCAGTGCATTTTCCAGCTGTATTTCATACTTGGAAAGGTACTGATCCACGACCCGGTCCAGATCGCTGACAGGTCCTGTCAGGCTGATCAGTTTCATTTTCACAATCATTAAATAGTTCCTCCGATCATCTCTGCATTACATACCGGATGGATTCCTCCGGCTTCAGTCCGTAACGGACGCACTCAAGCGCCGTCGTCAGCCTGTAGACCTCGTGTTCCTTGAGGTACAGGTACTGGTAGAGCGATGCGATGGAGTAAGGATCTTTGTCCGCGCCCTCTTTAATGACGTCTCTGCAGATCTTTGTGTACATGTACTGCAGATTGTCGGGGGCAAGCGCGGGATAGATCCGCCCGTAATAAGTTTCTTTCAGTGCTGTTCCAAAGTCATTGTCCGACTCCGCTTCGACCAGGCGCCTGATGTCATTTTTGTTCAGGTGATACAGGACAGGGATGGTGAGTGCGTACACGGAGACGTTATCCATGTTGTAATACTTCTTGGCTCTGTAAATGTACCAGAGATTCAGCATGTCGAATTTTGTCCCGTAAAACTCTTTGAGAGCTTCTTCCCCGGGCTTGCCGGCGATCTCTTTTTTGTCCTTCCAGATGGTGCTGAAATGGAAGAGATCGAGCGCCGTCTCATACTCAAAGAGGGTCGCCTGCGGGCTTGTGTCATGCACCCGCGCCATCGGCTCGTAGTAGGGGGACCCCTTCAGGGCCTCGACGAACTCTGTGATGGTGCGGGCCTGGGACAGTTTCTCCATGTCGAGATCTGAGTACCTGCTGAAGTGCAGGTCAAACAGCCGGCTCTCTTCCGCCGTCTGCCCTCCTTCCATGATGGGCACCAGTATGCTCTTCAGGTAGCGCACTTCGTAGCGGCGGCCGTACCTCTTCAGGAACTTCCGCTGCTGCGAATCGGAGAAGCAGTAGATCTTCTGGAAGTCCCGGAGGATTGTGTTCCTCAGGTAGTACTCCAGCTGCCCTCTGTGGAGGGTTCGCTCGTCCACGGCTTTCAGGGCTTCCTCGTAGTTGGGGTTTTTCTTGAGGTAAGCCGCAACGGCAGGTACATCGGGAAGGGATACGATCTCCCTGAAGTCCTCCTCGTCGAAGAACCTCCCCTGCATGGCTCTGACTTTCGTGACAACACCGCTGAAAGAGAGTAATCCTTTCATGTTATGTCACCTCATTCCTTTTGCTGCCGGTAATTGTTTCAGAAGGCATGACCCCTGAAAAACTACCGTTACTGGAGGATCTGCCGGACGATGCCGTCGGCGATCTCCTCCTTCTTATTCAGAAAGTCCCTGTCAAGTCTTGAAAGTTCAGCATCGGTTGAAGTCTGAAGATCTTCGAGCGCCTTCTTCTGGCGGCCCTCCAGCTCTTCTTTCAGCCGTTCTATTTCCTCTCTGGATGTCCTGTCGGACTCCTCATCAAAAGCGGCGATTTTTTCATCCATCGCTTTGGTGAGTTCCTCTTTTTTTCCATCCGCCTGGTTCAGGACTTTTTCTGCCGCGTCATCTATATTCGCGAGAGAATCGAGAACTTTCCTGTCCATAGCTGTCCTCCTTCCTCATGATATACTTCAGTTCTGTATCATACACCCAACACTTTACTTTAATGAATTGGTAAATCCGCTAAAAAACACAAATGTAATCGTTTCATTTTGGCGATATTTGTAAAGTATTCCTACGTTCGGAAATTTATGGCTGTAAAAATGTACAGAGTTCACGAGATGTCATTTTTCTGACAACTTTCTTTTGCCGATTATTGTTGAAAATGCATGGCAAATGAGAGAGAATGAAATTTTAAGGCTGTGAAAAAAAGCAAGAAAGGAAAATGGTATGAGACTCAGAAATATTCCAGAGGCCCGCGGGATCGTGGATGCGAGCCCCTTTGTCGTGAAGGATCCGGCTTTGAAAAAAGGCTCGTGGAAGCCGGCTGACAAAAAGGAGCTGGCCCTTGAGATCGGCATGGGCAAGGGGCGCTTTATCATCGAGAAAGCACTGACGGAGCCCGAAAACTTCTTTGTCGGCATGGAGCGGTACGAGAGTGTCCTCTTCCGGGCCTGTGAGCGCATGGAGGGGATTCCCTATAAGACGCCGCGCGATCAGATCGAGCAGAAAAAAGAGGCACTGGCCCATCCGGATGCGGATCCCGGGCTTCCCATCCCGCAGAATCTCCTCTTCCTCGACAGGGATGCGAGGGAGCTCCCGGACTTCTTCGCGCCGGGCGAGGTGGATACCATCTTTCTCAACTTCTCGGATCCCTGGCCCAAGGCCCGCCATGCCAAGAGGCGCCTCACGTCCCACCAGTTCCTCTCCGTCTATGAGCAGGTTCTGAAGGACGGCGGCCTCCTTGAGTTCAAGACGGACAACCGGGACCTCTTCGACTTCTCTGTGGAGGAAATCAAAGAGGCACCTCACTTTGAGCTCACCGTCCTCACCTTCGACCTCCACCACGACCCGGTCTTTTGCGCCGGCAACATCGAGACCGAATACGAGAAGAAGTTCTCCGCCCTCGGCAATAAAATCTGCAAACTCTCCGCCGTCTACCACGCAGGCTGACGAACCTTTCCACAGGCCAGTTTACGTAAAAGTTCTGTAACATTCTGTGGATAAAGTGGATAAATCAGTGGGTAAATCCCCGAAAATAGCTTAGTCAGCCACTTTATTCCAGTGGTTATCTGTGGATAAGCCTGTGTTTTTTGTGGGTAACTTTGTGGCCGCAAGGTCTCTAACTGTGGAAAATCGCAGGTGAGGGTGCGGGAACGCAAAAGAGCTGCCGCCCGGCAGATCTGTGCCGGGGCGGCAGCTCTTATCTATTCAGGACGTGTTTTTCACGAAGCAGAGATGCCCTCCTGAATATTGACTCTTCACTTAGTAGAACAGCATTTCACGGGCGCCGTCGCCTGCGGTGGCGATGAAGAAATCAGGCGTCATATGGTAGGTTTCTTCGTAGACAGAAGTGACATGCTCCTCAAAGGCCTCGATGGCAGATTCCTCGACGAGACTCACGGTGCAGCCCCCGAGGCCGGCACCGGTCATGCGGCTGCCGAGAACGCCGGGAACCTCCTGCGCAGCCCCGACCAGTGTATCGAGCTCGGGGCAGGAAACTTCGTAGTCATTTTTCAGAGACTCATGAGACTCACTCATGAGTTTGCCGAACCTCTTGAGATCCTTGACGCGAAGAGCATTGACAGCCTTGATGGTGCGGGCATTTTCATAGACAACGTGGCGGACGCGCCTCGTCAGGTTCTCGTCCATAATGACGTCCTTGCAGGTAGCGAAGGCATCCGTGGAGAGATCGCCGAGATTGATAACATTTGTCACAATCTGCACCTTCTTGAGAGCCTTCTCGCACTCTCTCTTGCGCTCATTATTGACGTCATCCACATTGGGGTAGCGGATCATGGAGTTGGTGATGACAAATCGAACCGTTCCCAACGTCATGGGAATGTACTCGACCCGCATCGTCGCGGCGGAGAGGAAGAGGCCGCAGCCCTCTCTGCCCAGCATGGAGGAAATGTGGTCAATGATGCTGCACGGCTGATTCATGAACCGGCTCTCGCCGCGCTGGGCGAGAACAGCCAGGTCAACCGAGTTGAGTTCCAGGTGGAAGATCTCCCGGACGGCCAGCGCCGTCACGCACTCGATGGCGCCCGATGAGGAGACGCCTGCGCGAAGAGGAATATTGCCGGCGTAGAGAACCTCGAAGCCGGCCGGCAGCTTGCTTCCGCGAACGTCAAAAGCCCACAGGATCCCCTTGGGATAACCGATCCAGCCCTCTTCTTTTCTGAAAATGAGATCGTCCAGAGAGGATTCCCTGATCTCCCCCTTCTCAAGATCACAGGAGGAAAATAAGAGTTTTCGGTCGTCTCTTTTGCGGATCACGGCATAGGTTCCCAACGTCAGGGCACACGGAAATGCGTGGCCACCGTTGTAGTCTGTGTGGTCGCCGATCAGGTTGACGCGGCCCGGGGCAAAAAAAACCCGGATCTCTCCGCCGTCACCGTAGAGCTCTGTAAATTGTCGGATCAACTCGTGGATCTGCATGTTGCTTTGGCCTCCAGTTTCCTTCCATCGATAAAAGTTTGTGCAGATATCTCTCATACATCTTGTTAGTAAGTTTACCCGATGGAAGTGAAAACTTCAATCGTCAAACTGACGAAGAGGAAGAGGATTTTACGACGAGTTACCATGGAAAAACCTCCCGGACGAAGACCGGGAGGTTTGACATTTCTTGGTCAGGAAGCTGTGGATGCGGCCTCAGCGGTGCTGGTGACGTCGCTTGTGGCTTCGGTGGTGCTGGTGGTGTCAGAAGATGCAGGCATCTTCAGGCTGACCGGATCGGCGTCGGTGATGGTCAGGGTGTTTAAGACATCATTGTCGACGTCGATGGTGGCTGCTTTGACCCACTCATCGGTGACTTTGTCGTATTCGTCCTGCTTTCTCTGGCGGACGATGGAGGCCTTCTTGGTCTCTGTCTCGTCCTCGTCGTTGACCTTGTCGAGCCGGGCGACGTAGAGTGTCTTGCCGTCGCTGCCCGTGATGACCTGGTCTGCGACCTGGCCGTCCTTTAAGTCCTTCACAGCCTCGACGACCTTGGAGTCGACGGTGCCGTCGGTCGTGTCGCTGGTCGTGTAGTGGCCGGTTGTTGCGGAGTAAGAGCTGTCAACGGCCTTGGCAAGCGCATCCATATCTGCAGTTGCTGGATCAGATGCGTTCTGAACTGCCGTCAGGATACTCTGGGCATTGGCCTCTGCCTGCAGTTTAAAGTCCTCGCCGGAGGTTGACTCTGTGGCCTCGCTTGTCGCCTCTGAGGAAGAGCTTGTGTCCTCCGTGCTGATGCTGACGTAGGTGACCGACGTCTGCTGAGCTTCCTCGTCCGTGACATTGGTATCGACGTCCTTGGCGATCGGGTCGAGCATCTTGCTCTGGTAAGTCTCAAGCGTCATGAGTTCGACGACATCCTCCTTGCGGGCCCCGATCTTCTTTCTGTCCTCCTCAGAGTTGTTGTCGATGTAAGCCTGCGCTGCCTTGTCGATTTCGTCCTTCTCATCATCCGTCAGAGTGATGTCATAGTCGTCAGCCTTCTGGCGCATAACCACCATCTTCTCAATGTCGGTGAGACAGGTGTCGCGCAGGCTCTGGCCGTAGGTCTTGGCCTCCTCGCCGCTGTCGGCGCTGCTTGCTTCCATCGTCTGATCAAACATGCCGGTCGTCCCCAGCATGGAGCCATAGTAAGTATAGATCTGCGCCTGCTCAAACTTGGCGTAAAAAGAGAGGACACCGAGCGGAACCTCCTCCTTGTTGACCGTGACAACCGTCTTCGAACCGTCAATTGCATTGGACTTGCTTCCGCAGCCGGTCAGAAGGGAGCCGCCCATGATGCCGGCCAGGGCGACCGCCGCTATTCTCTTCGCGATAGATTTCATTTTTAAAAAAATCCTCCTTACTTATTTCACTTATCCATTTGAAAGCAAACCGTAACGGTTCAGAAGGATCCTGTCGGAATGCTGTCGAAAAGCACTTCCGGAGTGAGCCTTTGAGGGGATGTCCGCAGAGGAAGTGCTTTTTTACAGCATTCCCCGCTGATTCCCTGAATCGCTACAGCAGGTCAATATTTCCAGTATATCCTCATTTTACAGTTTGAGCAAGCTGTGTTAAAAATGTTTTCACATCTTCCAGCATTTCCGCGCGGCCGTCATTCTCCTTGTGGTAAATGAAGGCCGACCCTCCCTTGTAATTTTTGACCGTGATGCGGCCGTCAAAATGCGCGAGAATGGGCGGCAGAGCGGTCACATCAAAATGCGGTTCCTTCAGAAATGTCATGCGGACCATGTCGCCCATCTCCTTGAGCTCGGTCACGGACACCCTGTGGGCCATCGCCTTGACTGTGGCGACGGTGCACAGGTTCTGCACTGCCCTGGGCAGGGGTCCGTAGCGGTCCATGAGTTCGTCCGAGATATCCTCGCGGTCCTCCTCGCTCTCGATCGCGGCGATCCGCTTATAGAAATCGAGCTTCTGGAACTCGTCGGGAATGTAGCTGTCCGGGATGTAGGCGTCGAGCGTGAGATCGACAACTGTCTCGAAATCCTCCGCTGATGTCTCCCCCTTGGCCTCGGAGACCGCCTGGGAGAGCATCTTGCAGTAGAGGTCGTAGCCGACAGACTCCATGTGGCCGCTCTGCTCAGCCCCAAGCAGGTTGCCCGCACCGCGGATCTCAAGATCGCGCATGGCGATCTTATATCCGGACCCCAGCTCCGTAAACTCGCGAATGGCGGAAAGGCGCTTCTCCGCCACTTCTTTTAACATCTTGTCCTTCTTATACATAAGGAAGGCGTAGGATGTGCGGTTGGAGCGGCCCACGCGGCCACGCAGCTGGTAGAGCTGGCTAAGGCCCATGCGGTCGGCGTCCTGAATGATCATGGTGTTGGCGTTCGGGATGTCGAGGCCCGTCTCGATGATGGTCGTCGTGACGAGGACGTCGATCTCGCCGTTTACGAACTGGACCATGATGTCCTCCAGATGGGATCTGTCCATCTGGCCGTCGGCATAGGCCACCGTCGCCTCCGGCACAAGGGAGGCGACGAACTTTGCCGTGTCCGCGATATCCCTGACCCGGTTGTAGACGTAGTAGACCTGGCCGTGGCGGGCGATCTCCCTGCAGATGGCCTCGCGGACCAATTCCGGATTAAATTCCATGACGTAGGTCTGAATGGCGATGCGGTCCTGGGGCGGCTCGTCCAAAATGGACATGTCGCGGATGCCGATGAGGCTCATGTGAAGGGTTCTCGGGATCGGTGTCGCCGTGAGCGTGAGGACATCGACGTCCTTCTTCATCTGCTTGATCTTCTCCTTGGCCGCCACGCCAAATCTCTGCTCCTCGTCGATGATGAGGAGGCCCAGGTTCCTGAAGGCAATGTCTTTCGAGAGAAGCCGGTGGGTGCCGATGACGATGTCGACAAGGCCGCTCTTCAGGTCCTTGATGGTCTTTTTTTGCTGTGAATCCGTTCGGAAGCGCGACAGCATATCGACGCGCACCGGGAAGTCCATCATTCTCTGGGAAAATGTGTTGTAGTGCTGCTGGGCCAGGATCGTTGTCGGAACGAGGTAAGCGACCTGCTTTCCGTCCTGCACCGCCTTGAAGGCGGCCCGAATGGCGATCTCCGTCTTGCCGTATCCCACGTCGCCGCAAATGAGCCGGTCCATAATCTTGGTCGACTCCATGTCCTTTTTCGTATCCTCAATGGCCTCAAGCTGATCGTCGGTCTCCTCGTAGGGAAAGAGCTCCTCGAACTCCCGCTGCCACTCGGTGTCAGGCCCATAGACGAAGCCCTTCTTCTGCTCGCGGGCCGCATAGAGGGCGACCAGTTCCTTTGCGATGTTCTTAACCGACTTCGAGACCTGGCTCTTTGTTTTCTTCCACTCCTGGCCGCCCAGCTTGTTGAGCTTTGGATGGGCGTTCGATTCGCTGCTCGCATACTTCTGCAGCTTGTCGAGCTGGGTCGCGAGGATATAGAGGTTGGAGCCGTTGTACTCGATCTTGATATAATCCTTGAGCACCCCGTCGACTTCGATTCTCTCGATTCCCCTGTAAATGCCGAGGCCATGGTCCTCGTGGACCACATAGTCTCCGACACTGAGGTCCGTGAAACTGGCTATCTTCTGCCCGCTCAATGTCTGCTTCTTGGGCTTTCGCCTTGTCTTTTTCTCACCGAAAATGTCCGTCTCGGAAATGACGGCGAACTTGATGAGGGGGTAGGCAAAGCCCCGGCTCGCGCGGCCGTACAAAATGGCGATCTGGCCATTTTGCAGTGGCGTCTCTGTGTCCTCCGTATAAAATGCAGGAATGCCGTCCTCGTCGAGCTCATTTGCAAGTCTTCTTGCTCTTGTGTGGGAGGCCGAGAGGACGATGACTTTGTAGCCATTTTTCTTATAAGATGCCAGATCTTTCAAGAGCAGGTCGACGCTGTTGGTATACGTTCCGGTCGCCTGAACGGTTGTCGAACAGGTATCCACCAGGTTCCAGGCGTCGCGGCGGAAGGGCAGCATGGACAGGGCGATGCAGTAGCAGCGGCCCAGGGCAGCAGCGAGCTCATCAAAGCCGGACATCTGCGGCATGTCGTCGAGACTCATGCTCTCGTCCTCGGCACGGCGCCTGACGCTCTCGCGGAACTCTTCTTCTGTCGCCCGGGCAGCCTCGGCCAGATGGTTGGGCTCGTCGAGGAAGATCTCCGTGTCCAAAAGATCAAACCAGGTAATAAAAGGAGCAAGATCGCCCGTGTGGTCATTTGCCGGATAGATGGTGATGGCGTCGGTCTCCTCAACCGAGCGCTGGGTCACCGGATCAAATGTCCGCATGGAGTCCGCATTTTCCCCGAAAAATTCGATGCGGACGGGGTGATCTTCCGTCACCTCCCAGATGTCCACAATGTCGCCGCGGAAGGAGAACTGGCCTGGAACCTCGACGGCGGCGCAGCGCTCGTAGCCCAGGAGGACCAGATTCTTCTTGAGTTCGTCGAAGTCGTAGTCCTTGTCGATCTCGATGGTGATGGCCGAGGCCTCAAAGAAGGTTTTCTTTGTCACGTAGTCCATGAGGGCCGCGACCGGCAGAACCACGGTCACGCGCGGCTCCTCGATGAGGGCCCGGAAGACCACGACGCGCAGTCTGTCCAGCTCGTTCGAGGCGATGTCCGCCTGGTAGAAGAGCAGGTCCTTGGCCGGGTAGAGGAAGGCGTCCGGCTCATAGAAGCGGATGTTCTCGTAGACCGTCTTGGCCGCGAGATCATTTTCCGCGACAATCACCTTCTTTTTGACATCAAAACCAAGCCCATAGATCATATGGGCCTTCTGTGCTTCCACGCATCCTGTGAGAGACAGGATGCCCTTTGTTTTTCGCATCCGCTCCCGCAGCTCCTGGTACTCAGGCAGCCCCTTGAGCGGTTCGATCAGTCGATTCATACCTCCGTCCTTTTCTCTTTGCACGGGCGGCCAGTGGGGACGGATCTTTTGTCCTCATGTTCCACGCGGACAAAAGATCCGTCCCCGTGTCCTCGCGTTTCACCCGTTGTACTTGTTCATGGCGGCGTCGGGGCCGTCGGTGACGATCGCAGCGACGGCGTCAGCAGCGCGGCAGATGGCGTCGTCTACTTTGGCCCGGTCATCTTTACTGAAACGGGACAGAACCCAGTCGGCGAGATCCCAGCCCTGTGGCTTTGCCCCTGTTCCCACGCGGACGCGGGTGAAATTCTGGGTTCCGATCTTCTGGATGATGTCCTTGAGGCCGTTCTGGCCACCGGCACTTCCCTTTTTGCGGATGCGGATGTGCCCCGGCTCCAGATCGATGTCGTCGCTGATCACCACAAGCTCGCTCTCCGGGTCGATCTTATAGAAATTCACGGCCTCGCTCACTGCGGTGCCACTTAAATTCATGTAGGTAAGAGGCTTCATGAGGAGAATCTTCTGCCCCTCGATTGTTCCCATGCCGTAGAGGCTGTGAAATTTCGTTCCGCCCTCCGGCACGCGGCAGGTCTCGACGAGGCGGTCGATGACGTCAAAGCCCATGTTGTGGCGGGTTCCCTCATACTTGCTGCCCGGGTTGCCCAGGCCGACGATGATATACATATGTTTGCTCCCTGCATAAGTCAGGTGTCCAAAGCCCCGCCGGCTAAAAGCGCAAAAGCACATCCAAGAAGCACTTTTGTTTTTTTATTCAGCAAAGGACGCCACCTGTTTTTTACTCGTAGAAGATCCTGGCATCAGGGTTGATGCCGTGCAGATACTGATTCCATTCCTCGCGGTCCTCTTCTGTGCCCTTGCCGGAAATATTTTCAAGGCGGTTGAAGAGAATGACGGTTGTGTTCCTGACCATATCACGGATATTTGTCGGCAGACGCTTTTTGTAAATGGCAAAGACGCCGGCGTCGAAAATGGTCAGCTGGCGGTCGATGAACCATCCCTCCGGCCATTTCAATTTGTCGAGATAGCGGACGCTTGCCATGCCATTATATTCAATGAAGACCTGCGACGGATGATATTTCTGATCCAGATCTGCCAGGTTGTCATGGGTGATAAGAAAGGGACCATCGATGTCGACTAAGACGACGTTCCGCTCCATGAGAACCTCCGGGTCGTAGGTCTCTATGCTCTCCTCCTCGCTGTCAATGAGAAGGGTGACGCCGGAAAAATCACCAAAACCGCGTTCAAGGATGTTCTTGAGCGCGGTCGTCTTTCCACTTTCCAGAAAGCCGGTCACCAGGGTGACCGGCACTTTTCTTTCTTCCATCACTGGCCCATCATAAAGTCGACGAGCTTCTGAACATCCTCCGGCTCGGAAGCGATGAGCTCCATCTCCGGAATCTCGCCTCCCGAGAAGATGTTGGCAAGAGAGACGTACTGAGAGAGCTTGGACTTGAGATTGAGCTGATCGCCCTCGTCTGTCACAAGCATCACTTTGCCCTTGCATGCGTCGACGACTTCGAAAAACTTGTTGATGTCCTTGATATTGGTCAATTTCATAGGAAATCCTCCTTTCCCCCATGGGGATATGCTTTGGATATGCGATAAGTGTACGCTTCCCCTGTGGCAGGCAAGCACCTTTTATTATAGCAAAGGAAATTCTCTTGTAAACAAGGGATTTGCTTCCTCACGCCCGGCGTCGGGCCAGCTTTTCTTCCTCGCGCTTTCTGGTGTATTTCCATGCCAGCTTATTGGTTGCCCGACTGAACCAGTAGATCAGCATGCTGACGAAGAGCATGATGGGGATGAGGAGAAAGGACCAGGGCGTCCAGATGGAGTGAATGTCGTAGAATCCCGGCAGGATGAGTATGGCGGCCAGAAAGACGATGGCGCTCGCGGCGAAGACAAAACGTCGCCAGGCATTGAGGGGCCAGCACACAGCTCCGACCACGAGCAGGGCGACGAGGCCGCCAAGCATGAGACAGAAGTAGGAGTAGAGGCTGTCCGGCCACTTGAAGATGAGGTTCAGGAGCTGAACCAGCATCATGGTACTGACCATGGTCAGCGCCGCCGGCAGGCAGACCTTGAGGACATGCTTGAGGAAGCCCTCCGACTTCCAGTCGTCATGCTGCTCAAGCGTGAGCAGAAAAGACGGCATTCCGATTCCGGCAACATTGATCAGGCCCATCTGCAGCGTTGTCCACGGATAAGACGCCTGGAGAACACTGAAGATGAGGCTCAGAAGGCAGGAGTAAATCGTCTTAGTGAGGTAGAGGGCGCTGACACGTTCGATGTTGGCAATGATCGTCTTTCCCTCGCCGACAATATCCTTCATCGCCGCAAAGTCCGAATCAAGCAGGACAATGTGTGCCGCCTGTTTGGCCGCCTCGGAGCCATTGGCCATGGCGATGCCGCAGTCCGCATCCTTGATGGCGAGCACATCGTTGACGCCGTCGCCGACCATGGCGACCGTATTGCCATTTTTCTGCCACGCCTGAACAAACGCCTGCTTCTGCTCCGGCTTCACGCGCCCGAAGACATTGTACTTGGGAATCTCCTGAGCGAGAGCCATGGGATCCGTGGGCAGAGTGCTCGCGTCGACATATTTTTCAGCTCCCTCGACACCGGCGCGCCTGGCGACCGCCGAGACAGTGACCGGGTTGTCGCCGGAAATGACCTTGACCGAGACGCCGGACTTTGCGAAGTAGTCGAAGACCTGGCGGGCGTCCTCCTTGATGATGTCGGAGATGACGACCAGAGCTGCAGGCGCAATCTTCCCTGACGGCTCATTTTCATCGGATATCCCCTCGACACGCGCCAGCAAAAGAACCCGGTAGCCATCACGCGAGCAGGCCTCCACCCTGTCCATCATGGCCGCATTTTCACGGGCCATAAATTCCGGCGCGCCGATGAGAAAGGCGCCGTGCCCCTCGAATTCCGCCCCCTTGTATTTCCTCTCTGAGGAAAATGGAACTACGCGCACGGCCTTCCAGTCCTTCTTTTTGCCGAAGTACCGATCCACAGCCACCTGTGTCTCGTTGCTGTCGGAAAATGCCCCATTCAAGTGGGCGATGATATTTTTGACGTAGTCGTCGCTCATATCGTCCGAGAGCGTCTCGATGTGGTCGACCTTGAGTTCTCCGGTCGTGATGGTGCCGGTCTTGTCCGTGCAGAGCACATTGGCCCGGGCCAGAGCCTCGATGGCCTCCATCTCCTGGACCAGGGCCCGCTTGTAGGCAAGCCTCCCGACGCCGATGATAAAGGAGACCGATGTCAGAAGGACCAGGCCCTCGGGGATCATGCCGATGACGCCGGAGACCGTGCGGACAACAGATGTCGAGAAGACCCAGTGCTGATCATAGTGCTGGGCCGCTGCCGTCGCGACTGCCGCCGCCCTCTGGGAGCGGTAGAGCAGAAGGCCGATCGGAATAATGGCCACGGAGACCACCTTGATGATCCTCTGGATGGTGTTCTGCATCTCCGAGGAGGCCCGCTTCTTTTTGGAGGCCTTGGCCGCCAGCTCCACAGCATAGCAGTCGTTGCCGACCTTCTCGGTCCTGAAGCTTCCGGTTCCGGCCGCGATGAAAGAGCCAGACAGGATCTTGTCGCCTTTCTTTTTCCTGACAGGCACAGACTCACCGGTCAGCATGGACTCGTTGACCTCGAGCCCCTTACTTTCCAGGACGATGCCGTCGGTCACGATCTGGTCGCCGATGGCAACTTCGACCACGTCGTCCACGACGATATCCGTGATCTCCACTTCCTGCGTCTTTCCGTCGCGCCTCACATGGGCCCTGGCTGCCGTGATGACCGACAGCTTGTCGATCAGCTGCTTGACGCGGAGCTCCTGGACGATGCCGATCGCGGAGTTGCAGATGATGACGCCGAGAAAGAGCATGTTCTTGTACTGGCCGGTCATAAAGACGAGGATGCCCAGGATGATATTGACCATGTTAAAGTAGGTCAGGGTGTGGGATCTCACGATCTGCCCAGTCGTGCGCTCACCTTTTTTGTGGACGATATTGACCTGACCCAGAGCCTTCCTGTCGGCCACCTGCCCGGCCGTGAGCCCCGTCTCCTCGTTGAGAGGCGTCAGATGGATCTCGAGAAGGGGAACATTTTTCTCCGCCTTTTTACGACCCATGGAAGGAATATGAGAATTTTTCTTCTCCGATGTCACATTTTCCTCTGGATGGTTCTGCATTTTTTCTGCCTTATTTCCTATATATCATGAAATAGTTTGACATGATAATTATAAGATAAGCACCTTTCAAGTTCAATGAAGAGGCTGTGACCTTTTTGTTAACAAAAAAGAAAATGTTACAGTTCACGGGGGGTCACTTCGCCGCTTCGCACAAAGGCCTTCTTCCTTCACTTAG
>OMTP01000297.1 GCA_900313955.1 uncultured Lachnospiraceae bacterium
AGCCAGTTGCTGCCTCGAAAAAGCACTTCCGGAGTGGACCTTTGAGGGGTGGCCACGAAGGAAGTGCTTTTTCGAGACAGTTCTGGCTGACCCGTGAACTGTAACCCATATACAAAAAAATATTGCCTGTTTCACGTGAAACAATACCTATTTTGTCAAACAGGTGCTATAATACAAGCAACTGCCCCACATGATTGTAGCACGGGCAGGACAGAAAAGGCAAAGGAGTTCTAATGGGCAAAATAGTAGCAATATCGAACCAGAAAGGCGGCGTCGGGAAGTCGACAACAGCCATCAATCTTTCTGCGTGCCTCGCGGAACGACTAAAAAAAGTCCTCCTGATCGATATGGACCCACAGGGAAATGCCACAAGCGGCCTGGGAATCGATAAGAATGAAGTTGAGAACACCATCTACGACCTCATGATCGATGAGGCAGAGGCTGAAAACTGCGTTGTTCGGACCGAATTTGGAAGACTTTTTGTCATTCCTTCTAATGAAAATTTGGCCGGCGCGGAAATAGAACTGCTTGAAAATGAAAACAAACAGTATATTCTGCGTGACAAGGTTCAAAATTTGAGGGATCACTACGATTACATCCTGATCGACTGTCCTCCATCCCTTTCTTTACTCACAATCAACGCACTCTGTGCGGCGGACAGCGTCTTAATTCCTGTCCAGTGTGAGTATTATGCACTGGAGGGTCTCACACAGCTGATGAAAACAATACATCTGGTGCAGGAACGTCTGAATTCAGAACTGCAGATTGATGGAATTGTCTTCACTATGTATGACGGCAGAACAAATCTGTCACAGGACGTGGTTCAGAATGTAAAAGACAATCTGGATGTGAGAGTCTACAAGACATTGATTCCTCGAAACGTGAGACTGGCAGAATCACCGAGTTATGGACTTCCAATCATTCGCTATGACACCCATTCCTCCGGAGCAATGAGCTATCGTGAACTGGCAAAAGAGTTTACGAGAAGGAGGAAAAAATAAATGGCGAGAAAAGGAGGACTAGGACGAGGCCTGGATGCTCTGATCCCCGATCGCTCAGGAAAAAAGAAAAGCGAAGATTTCGCGAAAAAGCAGAGAGAAGAAGTTCAGGAGGAAGTGACGGAAGAAACTTCCGAAGAGGAGACATCTGAGGAGGAAGAGGATGCCTTCAATCCCTTCGAGCTTGTACTGAATGATTCTGATTCCCCGGATGAGGAGGAAGATCTTGAGGAAGAAGAGCTTCTTGAAAAGGAAGCTGGAGAAGAGGATGATGACTTTGAAGCGTCAGAAGAAGAAAACATCTCTTTCGGTGAAGATAATCAAAATAATTCTGAAGAAAATGGGGTTCCATCCAGAGATACAGCTTTCCCTGACTCACATGGGGAACAAGCAGAAAGTGACGACATCTCTCATGCCCCTTCCTATGAAGAAATCGAGACCGGGAAGCAGAAAACAGACAGTCCTGCGAGTGACCGGCAGAGCAGTGAAGAGCCTGGTCAGGAATCTGTTGTATCAATGAAGATTTCCATGGTTGAGCCGAACAAAGATCAGCCAAGAAAGTATTTTGATGATGCAGCAATCGAAGAGCTTGCCGATTCGATCGGCAAGTTTGGCATCATTTCCCCGCTTTTAGTCCAGAAAAAAGACGGTTACTATGAGATTATCGCTGGAGAGAGACGATGGAGAGCTGCTCAGAAGGCAGGACTGAGGGAGATCCCGGTCATTATCAAAGACTTTACCAGTCAGGAAGCTGTTGAAGTCTCTCTCATTGAAAATATCCAGCGAGAAGACCTCAATCCAATAGAAGAAGCCAAGGCCTACGACAGACTGCTGTCCGAATATGGTTTGAATCAGGAGGAAATTGCAGGAAGAGTATCGAAGAGCCGGTCGGCTGTTGCAAACTCTATGCGCCTGCTGAAGCTGGATCTTGAGATACAAAGGATGGTGGAGATGGGAAGCCTTACTGAGGGGCATGCCAGAGCCCTTCTTGGCATATCTGATCCGCAACTGCAAAAAGAAGCTGCTCAGCAGGTAATTAACAACAAGCTCTCTGTTCGTCAGACGGAAAAACTTGTCAAGGATCTGGCAAAGAAGCCGACTGTGTCCAGAAAGAAGGAAAAGGATGCGGAGAAGGAGGCAGAACTAAGCCGTTTTGCTGAAAGTCTGAAGACAACACTGGGAACTAAGGTGAGTATTCGCGAGAGTGGAAAAAATAAGGGGAAAATCGAAATTGAATATTATTCCAACGACGAGCTGGAGAGAATCTATGCGCTTCTCCAGTCTGTTCGCTAAGGGTGAGGAGGCTATGTTATGAATTCCATATTGACTTCCATAGGCATCGATCCTGGAATTCTAATGATCATATTGATGATCATAGACATTGTCCTCATTTTCTTTGTCCTCAGCCTCTCTATGCAGGTAAAGAGGACGAATGCCCGTTATAAAAGCTTTATGAAGGGGGCAGATGGCATTTCCCTTGAGAAAGAAATCAAGGCAAGAATGCGCAAGATGGAAAAGTCTTCTGCAAATGTCACAGCGTATAAACAGGCGATCGAAGAATTGCAGAATACACAGAAAAATACAGTTCACAAGTATGGAATGGTGAAATATGATGCCTTTGATGATGTCGGCGGCAAGCTGAGCTTTGTTCTGGCTATGCTGGATGACAATAACACAGGCTTTGTATTGAATGCTGTTCACAGCAAGGAAAACTGCTTTCTGTACTTGAAGGAAATTGTGAAGGGTGAGTCCTATATCATGCTGAGCGATGAGGAAATTCAGGCCCTCAGAATTGCAGAGCACTACGGTATGGATGATGAAACTATAGAATAATAAGAAGGAGAAAAAGGAGCACATCATGCTGGATATTAAATTCCTTAGAGAAAATCCCGATTTAGTCAAGGAGAACATTAAAAAGAAGTTCGAAGATAAGAAACTGCCTCTGGTCGATGAGGTCATTGAACTGGACAAGAGAAACCGAGAGATCCTGCAGGAGGTACAGAACCTTCAGGCAGAGAGAAATAAGGTCTCTAAAGAGATCGGAAAACTCATGGGCCAGGGTAAGCGCGATGAGGCTATGAAGATCAAGGAAGAGATCGCTGAGAGCGGAAAGAAGATCGATTCGCTGAACAGCGAGCAGAAAAATGTAGCTGAAGAAATTCGCAAGAGAATGCTGGTCATCCCGCAGATGATCGACCCATCCGTTCCGATTGGCAAAGATGACTCTGAAAATGTGGAAATAGAAAAATTTGGCGATCCGGTTGTACCTGATTATCCAATACCTTATCACACAGATATCATGGAGAGCTTTGACGGAATCGATCTCGATGCTGCAGGAAGAGTGGCAGGAAATGGCTTCTATTATCTGACAGGTGACATTGCAAGACTACATTCTGCAGTCCTTGCCTATGCAAGAGATTTTATGATTGATCAGAAGCATTTCACCTATGTCGTTCCTCCTTTCATGATTCGCAGCAAGGTTGTAGACGGGGTCATGAGCTTTGATGAGATGGACGCTATGATGTATAAGATCGAGGGAGAAGACCTCTATCTGATCGGTACTTCTGAGCACAGCATGATCGGCCGTTTCATTGATCAGATTATTCCCGAGGAGAAGCTTCCGTTGACTCTCACCAGCTACTCTCCGTGCTTCCGCAAGGAGAAGGGGGCTCATGGAATTGAAGAAAGAGGCGTCTATCGCATCCATCAGTTCGAGAAGCAGGAGATGATTGTCGTCTGTAAGCCGGAGGAAAGCCCGAAGTGGTTTAACAATCTGTGGCAGAATACAGTGGACCTCTTCCGTTCTATGGAGATTCCAGTAAGAACTCTTGAGTGCTGCTCTGGTGATCTGGCTGACCTCAAGGTCAAATCCCTTGATGTCGAAGCCTGGTCTCCGCGACAGAAGAAATACTTTGAGGTCGGTTCCTGCTCTAATCTTGGTGACGCGCAGGCCAGAAGACTTCATATTCGCGTCCAGGGTGCTGATGGAAAGAAGTATCTTGCGCATACCCTTAATAATACCGTTGTCGCTCCGCCAAGAATGCTCATTGCCTTTCTGGAGAATCATCTCCAGGCGGATGGCAGTGTCACCATTCCTGAGGTTTTAAGGCCGTATATGGGCGGAAAGGACAAGCTGGTACCTACACACAAGAAGTAATAGGTGACTATGCATACATATCAGAACTCGATTGGATTTGGCAATCTGAAGAGCCATGAGGATATGGATCTCATTATAAGAAATACAGTTTTGCACTTTGATGAAAAGCATATCTTCAGAACAGAAAACAATGCAATCTACGGAGAGTTCTCCAAGGAATATGGCGACAGGTTTGGAATGAAGGTCTGCGGAGAATTTACGGATAGCGGCAATTTTTATCCGGAGTACTCTGTCCCCTATCTTGTAGGGAATACGGTCAGCATGGTGCAGGAGACTGAATTTGAGCGCCATGCGGGCCGTGAGGCCTATGCGGGCGTTGCCGAGGATCCCAGGGTCGGTGCAACAATCATTTTTTATATGATTAATATGGGAGAGATGCAGGACCGTAAAGAGACAGGTCCCCTTCCCAAGGACCCCATCAAAGTCTATCTTTCAGGCCTTGCGCGTGAGGGAGAGATATTGCTGCCTGTGATGAAGACACCTCATGATGAGGAAGTCTATCAGAAGCACCAGGAGGAGTACTTTAAGCTTCTCAGTGAAGCACAGAACGGCGACGAGAGTGCCATGGAAGCTCTATCCACAGAAGAGATGGAGGACTACAATCTTGTCACAAAGAGGCTTCAAAATGAAGATGTCTTCTCCATCGTAGACTCCTGTTTTCTTCCGTATGGCGTTGAGTGTGACCAGTACAGTATATGCGGAAACATATGTTCCTGCAAACAGGTTATGAATGAGGCGACAGCAGAGAGACTCTATAAGATGGAGATTGAAGCCTGTGATCTCTATTTCGACATTATCATTAATGCGAAAGACCTCACAGGCGAACCTGAGGTTGGCCGCCGCTTCCGAGGCCTTTTGTGGCTTCAGGGTTATGCAGAGCTGTCATAAAATTTCACTTGCATATCACATACAGGATATGGTATGATGATAAATGCTGAATAAGCAGATGTTTCAGTAGCTCAGCTGGATAGAGCGTCCGCCTCCTAAGCGG
>OMTP01000084.1 GCA_900313955.1 uncultured Lachnospiraceae bacterium
GCGCCCGCAAGGAAGACCTTTTTGCTTCATTTTTGTGGGTTGAATTTCTTTCCTGCTCCTTCCTGGAAATCAGGGCATACTAACTGCTCGGAGCAGTAAAAGTAAACTGATCAATATACATTTCAGAATATTAAAAATATATCAGACAATTGATACAAATATAATCAAGAAAATAGATACATGGAGAAAAATATCAAAAATGTGTTGACAATGCTGAGACGATGAGGTATTATATAACCATCAAACAACCCCATTCCACTAAATCAAAACAAAAAAGAGAAATAGATAGTCCGGGAATTTCAGTGAAGACCGAGTGATTCGGCAGAGAGATTTTTGAACTTCGAAACGATTTTTTGACGAGATTTTTTGGGAGACCTGTCAGAGGAGGTAGAGTCCAATGGGAACATTAGAAGATCCGATCTACTTAATTCCTCAGTATGAGAAAGGCAACATCTGGTAATCCCAGCAAGAAAACCTTTTCATTCTAAGATATAGTGTATATCTGAGCTATAAGAAATAGCAAAAAGACAGATCTGAAAAAGGAATATCAATCCAGATTGTCATACTGAGACGAATTGCCGCTTCATAGCAGATTGGACAAGATTTTCTGGTGAAATACTTGTTGATGTGAAACCTTCTACTATGATTACCGTGAATGTACCGATAAAACAAGAAGGTAGCTCATAAAAATTTTCAGGTTTCTCTCTGAAAGATCATAAAAGTGGAAAGTAACGATAACAAATCAGCAGTGCCCTCTTTATAAGCGAAGATCTGGAATATCCTCAGACGATATAGAGTACAGGGAGCCGACAAAGAGAATCTTTGATAAGTAAGAAGATCAGCATCATGGGGATGCGAGGATATCTGAAAAAACAGGGATGTGGAGCTGATTGACAACAGAACATCACCATCCTGGGTCAGGAACCTGATGGATTTTGTAACAGATGTCATGTGAAATAGAAGATCTTTTCAAGGAAAAGATGCAGGTAAAGACATGAGGACATTGTACAAAAGAGGATTCAGAAGTAGCCACCCGATGAGAGATCCTGTTGGAAAGCCGTGAATAGTACCTCAAGGATCAGGAAAGAAAATAGATTGTGACAAAAGAATACTTTATAAATTTTATGTCGGAAGATTACTTCAAAAGCGGTGAGGCATAAGGAAATGCTTAGTTCGAGAAGACTGAGAAAGACATAAAAACATTTTATAAAGCAGACCAGAGCCAGCAGAAAAAGAAAAGTGAGCAACAGCCGTAAGCGAAGGACATTCAAAAACTGATATGAATTTTCTAAGTCGTGAGATGAGTTGGGAATAAGTTCAATATAGATTGCATTTATTTTTCGAAACCGAACAAAAAAGGTTCGAAACTCATTACCTACTTGAGAAATAAAAAAAGCGAGGTAAATAATCAATTGAATATTGAGGCACATTGAGAGGCCATCGTGATACCGAATCGAAGACGATTGTATTGCGATGGCCTCTTTTTTTTCGCCCAAAAGTCAGATGCTTCTACCTGCGTTAAGTAAGGTAAGGGGGGACCATGAGAACCTTCCTTCTGCTTTTGGTTCCATTGCCCGCTCATTTGCGATGCCTTGCCTGCATTGTAGAGGCAAATAAGACAATGAGAAGCATTTGTCTATGCCTTTTTCTTCGCTTATGGCGTATAAATAAGACGAGCTTTGTAAAATGTTATTATTATACAGGTGAAAAAGGGGAGAAGAGAAAAAACGCTGTGGTTTTTTACCTGTATGAGTGGTAGAATGAGAGGTACTTTAGGAAAAATAGACAAATTCTGACGGACAAAATTGAAGAAAGTGGCAATTAGCGATAATAGCGATAAGGGAGGTGAGCTGATGATTGAGGATTCGATCAAGGCGGTCAGGGAGGCTGAGGCGAAGGCAGATGCCATGATTGCGGATGCCGCCAGGGAGGCGGAGGCCATGCGGCGTGAGGCAGACAGGGCGGCTGATGCGGCCCGCGACCGGGCCGAGGATGAAGCCCAGCAGCTGAACGAGAGTGTCATGAGCGAGGCGCGGCAGCAGGGGGAGGCGAAGCTGCGAGAAGCGCAGCAGGCAGCTGCCCTTGAAGCCCAGAAGGTGAAGGAAGCCTCCCGAGCAAGGCAGGATGAAGCGGTCGATGCGGTAATTGCGGCACTCATCTGAAGTGGGTGACGGGATGCCCAATTGAGAGAAACCACGAGCATCGATCCGTCTCCCCTGGCATCGCGCGAAAAGAGTGGAACCAAAGAGAACCGTCTCTTTTGGTTCCCGTGGAACAATGGGTGTTGACATAGTGAACATAAAGAAAGGCGGGAGAGGTGCATGGCAATTGTCAGGATGCAGAAGCTCGGCATAGCGGCCAACAAGAAGCACCGCAAGGCAATCCTTGAGACCCTGCAGGGGCTGGGCGCCATGGAGATCTTCACGGACCAGATCGATGAAGAAGATCTCCGTGTCATGGACACGATGTCCCAGCGGACGCAGTTTCAGAAGGAAGCGGAAGCCTTTGACAAAGTATTGAAGCTTCTTGACAGGTACGCGCCAAAAGCGAAGACCAAATCCTTAAATCTAACCGGAAGAGAAATCATCACAAGTGAACAGTTCCGGGATGCGGAGACGCACAGAGAAGAATATATCAACGACGCCAAAGCCATTCTTAAGGGCGACAAGCAGATCTCCGAGTGCGAGGGATATATCGTCAAGGATCAGAACACAATCGCGTCCCTTGAGCCCTGGATGAAGCTGGATATCCCAATGAATCTCACGGAGACGAAGAAGACAGAGATTCTTCTGGGGACACTGCCGGATCCGATCACAGAAGAGATGCTCTATGCGGCGGCGACCAGGGATATGGAATCGCCGGCCGTCATGACACAAGTTCTCTCAAGCGAAAGCGGCCAGACCTGTATCGCCGCACTTGTCCATAAGAAAGACGCGGCAAAGGTGGAAGAGAACCTGCGGCTCATCGGATTTGCAAAGCCGGCCATGCTGGTGTCGAGGACGCCGGCAGAAGAAAAGAGCCGTCTCGAGCGGGATATGGCGGAGCAGAAAAAAATAATCGAAGACACAAAGGAGACCATCGCCTCCTACGGGGACAGAAGAGAGTACTATAAGATATCGGCGGATTATTTCCGCACACGCGCGGAGAAGTACAGGATTCTGGGGACCATTCCCCAGTCCGAGCACGTCTTCTTTCTCGAGGGCTGGGTCACCTGTGACATGTCCGATCGAATCAGTCGGCTTCTCACAGAACAATTCGGAGCTTATGTCGAAAAAGAAGAGACAAAAGAGACCGACGATGAGCCGACCGTTCTTCACAACAACAGTTTCTCGAGCAACGCGGAAGGCATTCTGGCCTCCTACGGCCTGCCCCGTCACGGAAAAGTCGATCCGACCTTCCTCATGTCCATTTTCTACGTGTTCTTCTTCGGTATGATGCTCTCGGACGGAGGGTACGGAATCGTCATGGCCGTCGGATGCGCCATTTTAATCAAAAAGTTTCCGCGCATGGAAGAGGGAATGAGCAAGATGATCCATCTCTTCTTCTGGTGCGGCATCTCGACCGCTTTCTGGGGTTTTATGTACGGCGGTTTCTTCGGAGACGCCATCGACACGATCGCCCATACCTTCTTTGGAGTGCCCGAAGATCAGAAAGTCCTGAAAGCTCTCTGGTTCGAGCCGGTCAACGAGCCCATGCGGCTTCTCCTGTGGTGTCTCCTCTTCGGAAACATCCACCTGCTGACAGGCCTTGGGATCAAGGGATACCAGTGCCTGAAGGACAAAGACACAGAGGCGTTTATCTGCGATGTCCTGTCCTGGTACCTCTTCGTTGTGGGACTGATTCTGGTCATCATCCCAACAGATCTCTTTGCCGGAATCGCCGGGGCCAAGGTCATTTTCCCAGGATGGCTCGTGGTCTTGTCCAGGGCAATGGCCATCGTCGGGGCCGTGATCATTTTGCTCTTCGGAGAGAGAGGCAAGAAGAACTGGGCTCTTCGTATTGCGATGGGCGCCTACGACCTTTACGGAATCACCAGCTGGCTCAGCGATGCCCTGTCTTACTCGAGACTTCTGGCCCTGGGACTAGCGACCGGCGTCATCGCCTCGGTCATTAACCTCATCGCCAGCATGGGAGGCAGGAGTGTGGTCGGAGTGATCATGTTCATCATCGTGTTTATCCTGGGCCACACACTCAACATAGCGATCAATGCACTCGGTGCATATGTTCACACGAACCGCCTGCAGTACGTCGAGTTCTTCGGTAAGTTCTACGATGGCGGCGGCCGGGCGTTCGTACCATTTAAACAGGCTAACAGATATATTCAGGTTAAGGAGGAAGAAAGATTATGAGTTTGGGAATGGTTTTTGCATTAACGGGAGCAGTTCTCTCCACGGCTATGGCAGGCATCGGCTCTGCGTGGGGCGTCGGCCGCGCCGGTCAGGCGGCAGCCGGTGTCGTCGCTGAAGATCCGGATTCCTTTGCGCGAGTCCTCCTCCTCCAGCTCCTGCCCGGCACACAGGGTATCTACGGCCTCCTCGTCACCTTCATTACGCTTTCCCGGATCGGAATTCTGGGCGGTACACCCGTGACAGACACGCACACAGGTCTTCTCTACCTGCTCGCTTGCCTGCCGATCGCTGTCGTCGGCCTCGTCTCCGCTTACCATCAGGGCATGTGCTCGGTCGCTTCCATTGGCCTTGTCGCCAAGAAGCCGGATCAGTTCGGCCGCGCCATGATTTTTCCGGCCATGGTTGAGACCTACGCCATCCTCGCTCTCCTCATTTCCATCCTCTGCATCACAAACATCGGATAAATCAGGATAAAGGAGCAAAAGCGATGGCAGGAATTGAAAGAATTACGCAGGAAATCCTCGATGATGCCTCCCGCGAGGCAGATGCCATCCTGAAGAAAGCTCAGGAGGCGGTCGACGCAAAAGCTGCAAAAGCGGAGGCTGACCGCGAACAGGTCCTGGCCGGCGCCAGAGCAAAAGCAGAGAAAGATGCCGACCTCTATGCGGAGCGCATTGTCTCCCAGTGCGACCGTATCCACCGCGAGGCCGTTCTTATGGCAAAGCAGGAAGAAATTCAGGCGGTTATGCAAAGCGCCTATGAGAAGCTGATCTCCCAGAGCACAGAGGACTACTTCGCCATGCTTGAGAAGCTGCTTGAGAAAAATGTCCAGGCGATGGCGGGCCTGCTCTTCCTCGGCAAAAGGGACCTGGATCGCCTGCCGGCAGGTTTTAAGGAACATGTATCTCTCATTGCCAGGAAGGCAGGCGGAAGCATAGAAATTTCCGGGACACCCGAGCCAATTGAAAATGGTTTTATCCTCCGCTACGGCGGCATCGATGAGAACTGCACGCTGGGTGCCCTCTTTGCAGAGAAAAAGGAGATACTTGAGGACAAAGCCCACGAGGCGCTTTGGTAAAGGAGAGTGCGGATGAGTGAAAAAAATTATTTCTTTGCGGTAGCTCGTATCCGCGTCAGGGAAAAATACCTTCTGACTGACTCCGATATCTCCCAGATGGCAGGCCTTCCGGATGAGAAGTCTGTTGTGAGCTATCTCCTCGACAAGGGCTGGGGGGATGCAGGATCCGGTGAGGATCCGACGAAGATTCTTGCAGCGGAGGAGAAGAAAGTGAGCAGCCTCATGAGAGAACTCAAGGTGGATCCGAAGATCTTTGAGGTTCTCTCCTATCCGCAGAGCTTTCACAATCTGAAGGCGGGAATCAAGGAAATCTGCGCGTCAGAGAAGAGTCCGGCCGCCTTCTATGAGAGCGTATCCCCCACGAGGGCGGAGATCCTGGGCATCTTAATGGAGAAAGACTACAAGGCTCTGCCATCTGCCATGCAGGCAGCCGCGGAGAAGGCTTACGACACCATGCTGAAGACACGGGACGGTCAGAAGACAGATGTCATCATCGACCGGGCCTGCCTCGACGCCATGGAGGAGGCGGCGAAGAAGTACCGCGGGTCCCTCCTCGGCGAGTATGAGGAGAGCACCGTGGCGGTGACGGACATCCAGATTGCGGTCCGTGCCCTTCGGACGAGGAAGGACAGAGCCTTCCTCGAGGCGGCGCTCGCCCCTTGCCAGAGCCTTGATGTCAAGGCTCTGGCAAGGACCGCGTCCGAGGGCGAAGAAGCCTTCTACGACTTTTTGGCCGACCACGGCTTTGGTGAGGCCGCGGACGCGCTCAGAGCATCCTCGGCAGCATTTGACCGCTGGTGCGACAATTCCCGCATCCGGACCCTTCTTCCCGAGAAGAGGAATCCGGGAACGTCGGGACCCCTTGTCGCCTACTACCTGGGCCGCATGAATGAGATCAAGACGGTGAGGATTCTGATCACAGCAAAAGCGAATCACTTCCCGGAGGAAGCGATTCGGGAAAGGGTAAGGGAGATGTATGGCTAAGATCGCGGTCATGGGAGATTACGACAGTATCTATGGCTTTGCGGCTCTCGGACTCACTACATTCGCCGTTGATCCAGAGGATGCGGAGGCTGCCATAAAGGAGTTCAAAAGCATCATCACGGGAGGCCATTTTGGAGTCATTTATGTGACGGAGCAGCTGGCCGTGGTTCTCCATGATGAGATCGCAAGGTATGAGGCGGAGATGACGCCCGCTATTATTCAGATTCCCGGCGTTGTCGGGAACACGGGGGACGGCGTGGCATCTGTCAGGCGCTCCGTGGAGCAGGCCGTCGGAAGCGACATACTCTTCGGGAAGAAGTGAGGAATGGCTTAGCTGTCTGGCAGGGAATGCTGTCTAAGAGCACTTCCTTCGCGGACATCCCCTGCAGGTCCACTTCAAAAGTGCTTTCAGACGGCATTTCAGCCCGACATTCTGATAGATATGTGAAAGGAAAAATGAGGCATATGAGCACAGTTGGTGAAATTGTTAAGGTGGCCGGACCTCTTGTCGTTGCGAAAAACATGCGTGATGCGAACATGTTTGACGTCGTGCGTGTGAGCGAGGAGCGACTCATCGGTGAGATCATCGAGATGCACGGAGATCAGGCTTCCATTCAGGTATATGAGGAGACGCAGGGCTTAGGCCCCGGCGAGCCGGTCTATGATACAGGCGCACCTCTTTCTGTCGAGCTGGGACCGGGACTCATCGGGTCCATCTACGATGGGATTCAGCGCCCTCTAAGTGAGATTATGAAGAAGACGCAGAGCCAGAGACTCTTCCGCGGCGTCGAAGTTTCGGCCCTCGACCACGACAGGAAGTGGGAGTTTAAGGCGGAGATGAAGGCCGGGGACAGGGTTGAGGCCGGGGATATTCTGGGCACCGTGCAGGAGACCAAGGTCGTCGTCCAGAAGATCATGGTTCCCTACGGGGTCAAGGGCATTTTGAAGAGCCTTGCCTCCGGTTCCTATACAGTCGACGAGCCGATTGGCGTCGTCGAGACAGACAAAGGGGACGTGAATGTCACCCTCATGCAGAAGTGGCCCGTCCGCCGCGGTCGTCCCTACAGAAGAAAGCTGCCGCCGGATATGCCCCTTGTGACCGGCCAGAGAGTCATCGATGCCTTCTTCCCCATCGCAAAGGGCGGTGTGGCGGCGATTCCGGGACCTTTTGGATCCGGAAAGACAGTCACCCAGCACCAGCTGGCCAAGTGGGCGGAGGCGGACATCGTCGTCTATATCGGCTGCGGCGAGCGTGGCAACGAGATGACCGATGTTTTGAATGAGTTCCCGGAACTCAAGGACCCCAGAAACGGCGAGTCCTTAATGCAGAGAACCATCCTCATCGCCAACACATCGGATATGCCGGTGGCGGCGCGTGAGGCTTCCATTTATACAGGAATCACTATGGCGGAGTACTTCCGCGATATGGGATATTCGGTTGCCCTCATGGCCGACTCCACATCCCGCTGGGCCGAGGCCCTGCGCGAGATGTCCGGCCGACTCGAGGAGATGCCGGGCGAGGAAGGCTATCCGGCTTACCTGGGCTCCCGTCTCGCCCAGTTCTACGAGCGCGCGGGACGCGTCATTTCCCTGGGATCGAATGGGCGCGAAGGTCAGCTGTCCGCGATCGGAGCCGTCTCGCCCCCCGGCGGAGACATATCCGAGCCGGTATCTCAGGCGACGCTCCGTATTGTCAAGGTCTTCTGGTCCCTTGACGCCAATCTGGCTTATCAGAGACATTTTCCGGCCATTAATTGGCTGACTTCCTACAGTCTCTACCTCGATGATCTGGGGCCCTGGTTCAATAGCCACGTGGCGAAGGACTGGATGGCGACAAGACTGAAACTTATGAATCTTCTGCAGGATGAGGATCAGCTCAATGAGATCGTACAGATGGTCGGTATGGACGCCCTGTCGCCCCAGGATCGTCTCAAGATGGAGGCCGCCCGGTCCATCCGCGAGGACTTCCTGCACCAGAATTCCTTTGATCCGGTCGACACCTACACCTCGCTCCACAAGCAGTACGACATGATGAAGCTGGTCTACGCTTACTACGAGCAGGGAACGCGTGCCCTGGAGGCGGGCGCTTCGATTGACGACATTGTCAAGATGAGGACGCGCGATGAGATCGGACGTTTCAAGTATATCAAAGAAGAGGACATCGACAAGCGATTCGAGGAGGTCAATGAGGACCTGACGCACGAGTTTGTCGGCCTTACGGCAAAGGAGGACTGACATGGCAAAAGAATACAGAACGATACAGGAAGTTGCCGGCCCTCTTATGCTCGTGAAGGGCGTGGAAGATGTCAAGTACGACGAGATGGGCGAGATTGAGCTTGCAAGCGGCGAGCTTCGCCGCTGCCGTGTCCTCGAGATCGACGGAGGAAATGCCCTCGTCCAGCTCTTCGAGGCCTCCACCGGCATCAACCTGTCCAACTCCAAGGTCCGCTTCCTGGGCCACGCCATGCAGCTCGGCGTCTCCCCGGACATGCTGGGACGTGTCTTCGACGGTATGGGCCGCGTTCTTGATGAAGGCCCGGAGATCCTTCCCGACAGAAGAATGGATATCAACGGCCTGCCCATGAACCCGGCGGCCCGCGAGTACCCTGCAGAATTCATTCAGACCGGCGTGTCCGCCATCGACGGCCTCAACACCCTGGTCCGCGGCCAGAAGCTGCCCATTTTCTCGGCGTCCGGCCTGCCCCATGCCCAGCTGGCTGCCCAGATTGCCCGTCAGGCCAAAGTGCGCGGGACGGAAGAGCCATTTGCCGTCGTCTTTGCGGCCATGGGCATCACCTACGAGGAGGCTCACTTCTTCGAGGAGTCCTTCCGCAAGAGCGGGGCCATCGACAGAACGGTCCTCTTCCTCAACCTGGCCAACGACCCCGCCGTTGAGAGAATCTCGACGCCCCGTATGGCGCTCACGGCAGCGGAATATCTGGCCTTTGAGAGGGACATGCACGTCCTCGTCATCCTGACGGATATCACCAACTACGCGGACTCTCTTCGTGAGATCTCCGCAGCCCGCAAGGAAGTCCCCGGCCGCCGGGGCTACCCGGGCTACATGTACACCGACCTTGCGACCATGTACGAGAGGGCCGGGAGACTGCGCGGCAAGAAGGGATCCATCACCATGATTCCGATCCTGACCATGCCCGAGGACGACAAGACCCACCCCATCCCCGACCTCACAGGATACATCACCGAGGGGCAGATCATTTTGAGCCGCGAGCTCTACCGCCGCGGCGTCCAGCCGCCTATCGACGTTCTGCCTTCCCTGTCCCGTCTCAAGGACAAGGGCATCGGCGCGGGCAAGACCCGCGAGGACCACGCGGCGACCATGAACCAGCTCTTCGCAGCCTACGCGCGTGGCAAGAACGCCAAGGAGCTCATGCTCGTCCTGGGCGAGGCGGCCCTCACCGACATCGACCTCATGTACGCGAAGTTTGCGGACGCCTTCGAGGCCGAGTACGTCAACCAGGGCTACGACACCGACCGCAGCATCGAGGAGACTCTCGACATCGGCTGGAAACTTCTGAAGATGCTGCCGAGGACAGAGCTCAAGCGTATCTCGGATGAGATGCTGAACAAGTACTACGATAAGAAAGACTGACAAAAAGGAGGTGCGACATGGCAGGAAAGCAGGTGAATCCAACCCGCATGGAGCTGACGCGGCTCAAAAGAAAGCTCGTCACTGCTGTCAAAGGCCATCGCCTCCTCAAGGACAAGCGGGACGAGCTCATGCGCCAGTTCCTCGATCTTGTGAGGGAGGACATGGAGCTGCGTCTGAAGGTGGAAGCAGGGATCAAGGCTGCCAATGCCAACTTTGTCCTTGCCAGGGCGGGCATGTCGGAGGAGACTCTGCGGGCGGCTTTTATGGCTCCCAAGCAGGAAGTCTACTTAAAGACCGGCAAAAAAAATGTAATGAGTGTTGACATTCCGGTTTTTGACTACGATACTAGGACTGCAGACAAAAATGACATTTATTCATACGGCTTTGCCTTTACGTCAAGCGATCTCGATGGTGCTGTAAGTTCCTTGAATGACGTCTTTCCGGATATGTTGAAGCTGGCTGAGGTGGAGAAATCCTGTCGGCTCATGGCTTCGGAGATTGAAAAGACCCGTCGCCGCGTCAACGCTCTGGAACATGTGATTATTCCTGAGACCCAGGAGGGAATCCGCTATATCACCATGAAGCTCGATGAAAATGAGCGAAGCACCCAGGTACGCTTGATGAAAGTCAAGGATATGATGTTGGAGGAAGCTCATAACTACAGTGAGAAGCAGGATTCTTAGATTTTTACTTCTTGCGGCCGCCTTTTTTACGGCCGTTCTTATTTTTGCACATGTCTTTAATCACCATACGAAGACGGAGAGCGCGTCGGATCTGACAGATCCGACGCTTCCTGTCATGTGTATGGATATCAACGGCAATAAGATCAACCGCATGACAGGTTTCGTCACGAAGATGGATACGACCCGCATGCGGGATTCCATTGTGCCCATCAATACCCGCCGGAAAATAACGGTGTCCTACAAGGCCAACCGCAACACGGTCAAGTCTGTCTCCTACGAGGTGACGGCGCCGGATACAGGCGAGGTCATTGAAAATGCCAAGATCGGCGGGTTCAATGCGGACGGCGACTACAAGACGGCGTCCTTCACCCTGACAGAGCCGATTCTTATGAACCGCGAGTATCCCATTCGCTTCACGATCACGACGGACACGCGGGAGATCTACTACTATGCCCACGTCATTCAGAGACCGGACATTGACACGGATCTCTATGTCCAGTTCGTCTATGATTTCTATGAGGGCTGCACCAACCGGTCCGGCTCGACAGACATCAATACCTACCTCGAGACAGATAACACGATCGTCAACAATTCCTTTACGAATGTCAACATCAAGTCGTCCCTGTCCCAGGTGACATGGGGGTCCCTCTCGCCGCAGATCTACCGCAAGGCGGTCCCGACCATCTGCGAGATCAATACCAACACGGCCTCGCTCACGGCGGACTATATGATCAGCAGTACCAACTCGAAGAGCGAGACGGAGTACTATCATGTCCATGAGTTCTACCGTCTCCGCTACTACAACGGCAAGATGCACATGCTCAACTTCGAGCGAAACGCCCAGCAGGTCTTCAACCCGGAGAGCAAGATCTCCTTTAACAGCAACGGAGTCAATCTGGGCGTTGCCTCGCGCGATGTTCCTTTCTATGCCAATTCGACGAACGATGTTGTTGTCTTCATTCAGGACAATGAGCTCTATGAGTACTCAAAGAAGGCGGGCCGCATCGACTGCGTCTACTCCATGCACGGCGTCGGAGACAACACGGACGAGCGGTATGACAATGAGGACTACGCCATCCGCGTGCTCGACATCAATGAAGACGGCGATGTCGATTTTACGGTCGCAGGCTACATGAGCCGCGGCAATCATGAAGGCCACATGGGCATCGCCCTCTGCCACTATAATTCTGAAAATGCGGCCGTCACGGAGCGGGCCTTTCTCGACGACCCGCGCTCCGCAGAGCGTATTGAAAATGATCTTGACCGCCTCTCTTACTACAGCAAGGCGACAGGCGCTTTTTATTTCTATATTGACGGTGCTGTCTGGAAGATGGATCTCTCGACGGGCGACATGGCGACGGTTCTCACGGACATCAATCCCGACTGCTTTGTGGCGTCGGACAAGGGCGGCAAGATCGCCTGGATGCCGGACATGAAGGAGAGCGCCTCGACGTCCATCAGGCTCATGGATCTGGACACGCAGACGACGCGCGACATCGCGGCCGGGAACGGACAGTATGTGCGCGCCTGCGGCTTCCTCAATGAGGACCTTCTCTATGGGATCGCCGATCAGGCGGACGTCACAAGAGGCGTGTCCGGAAACGTGACCTTCGCTATGAAGGAGCTGAAAATAGAGTCTTTTGAGGGCAAGGTCATCAAGGACTACAGGCCGGACGGCTGCTATGTGAGCGAGGTCTCCATGAAAGAGGGACTGGCCGAGCTCACCCGCGTCAGGAAGACGGATGCGGGTTACGAGCTCACGACGACGGACAATATTATGAACAACCGCCAGAGCGACGGAACGGAGATCACGGCCAAGGTCAAGTCCAACACCCGCCAGGAGAATACCATTCTTCTGCAGTTCTCAACGTCAGTGACCAATCTCTCTCCGACAGTCAACATGTTCCGCATCCGCTACGCATCGGATCAGACCACCGGGGAGGTGAAGCTGAGCGACGAGGCGGAGAACTACTATTATGTCTATGCCTACGGCAGGCTACAGGAGATCGTGACGGATCCCGCCAGGGCCGTTCAGGATGCCGACGGCATGGTCGGCGTCGTCCTCAACACAGAGGGCCAGTACATCTATGAAAGGGGCAACACGCTCACCAAGACGGAGATGAGCAATGAGGATATTCCAGAGGCCATTCTCTCCGGTGAAATTGACGCCGATAAGCTCGCCTCTTCCCTGGGTGATGCGGGTCAGGTCATGAATCTCACAGGCTGCTCCCTCGAGACCGTCCTCTATCAGGTCTCGCAGGGGCGCGCGGTCGTCGCCCGTCTTGCCGACGGCTCTGTCACGGTCATCGTCGGCTACGACCGCTACAACACCCTTCTCTACAACTTCGACACCGGCGAGCACTATTACATGGGAATCAATGACTCCACGAACAGCTTCGCCGCCGGCGGCAACGTCTTTGTCTCCTACGTCGAACCTCAGGCGACAGTCAAGAAGTCGTCGTAATTCCGGAGCCACTGGGGACGGTTCTCGCAGCGCATCTGCGGATGCGTCATGAGAACCGTCCCCAGTGGCTCCTTGTTACTGTTCACGGGTGGGTCACTTCGGCGCTTCGCACAAAG
>OMTP01000163.1 GCA_900313955.1 uncultured Lachnospiraceae bacterium
GAAGGAAGAAGGCCTTTGTGCGAAGCGGCGAAGTGACCCACCCGTGAACAGTAACCACCGGCAAAAAAAATAGACGTGGAAGCGCAAATGTATATATAATTTTTGGTAAAAAGAGTGTAAACTAAAGAGAGACTTCGGAACAATCTATAGAAAGAGAGGACTTTCTGATGATCAGTTTGCGTGATTATTACAATGGACAGGAGTTCGGCTTGTATGAATATCTGGGAGCCCACTTCACCCGTGACGGGGTGGTCTTCCGGACCTATGCGCCGGCGGCGAGAGCCCTCAGCGTGATCGGCGAGTTTTCAGGCTGGCAGGACATTCCCATGGAGAGAATCGAGAACGGGCAGTTCTGGGAGTGCACCGTGAAAGACGCCCGCGAGGGTCAGATGTATAAATTCAAGATCTACCAGCAGGACGGCAAGGTCATGGACCATGCGGATCCCTACGCCTTCTTCTCGGAGAAACGCCCGGGCACAGCTTCCATCCTCTATGACAGAAAGAAGTACAGCTTCCACGACAGAGCGTGGATGAACAAAAGAACAGACTTTGAGCGGCAGCCTCTCACCATCTATGAGATGCATATGGGATCCTGGAGACGGCACGATCAGGATCCGGACGGCTATGTCCATGATCTCGACGAGGCGAGAAATGCCAGAGAGCGCGGTGAGACACCCAAGGACATTGACGTGTCCGCCGGCTGGTACGACTACAGCGAGATGGGAGACATGCTCGTTCCCTATCTCAGGGACAACGGCTTCAACTGCGTCGAGTTCATGCCCTTAAATGAGTACCCGGCCGACGAGTCCTGGGGCTACCAGTCCACAGGCTTCTTCTCCGCGACATCTCGCTACGGCCATCCGGACGGCCTCAAGAAGCTGATCGATCAGCTCCACAAAGCAGGCATCGCGGTCATCCTGGACATCGTGACCGTCCATTTTGCTGTCAACGACTATGCCCTGTGGAACTTCGACGGGACGCCTCTCTATGAGTACAACAACGCAGCCATCGACAAGAGCGAGTGGGGCAGCTGTAACTTCAATCACAGCAGAGGCGACATTTGCAGCTTCTTAAATTCTGCGAGTGACTTCTGGCTCCACGACTACCATTTTGACGGACTCCGCTTCGACGCCGTCGGCAATCTCATTTACTGGGGAGGCAACGAGGCGCGCGGCGTCAACACAAACACGGTCGAGTTCATACGCAACATGAACAAGGGCCTCAAAGAGCGCCATCCGACCGCCATGCTGATCGCAGAGGACTCCTCTTCCTATCCGGGCGTCACAAAGCCCGTCCGAGACGGAGGCCTGGGCTTTGACTACAAGTGGGATATGGGCTGGATGAATGACACCCTGCATTTCTTCCAGACAGCTCCCGAGTACAGAACGGACAACTACCACAAGCTGACATTTTCCATGCAGTACTTCTACAACGAGCATTTCCTGCTTCCGTTCAGTCACGACGAAGTTGTTCACGGCAAGGCGTCCATCATTCAGAAAATGGCCGGCGACTACCCGGTTAAGTTCCCCCAGGTGCGCGGCCTCTATCTCTATATGTTCCTGCACCCGGGCAAGAAGCTTAATTTCATGGGTAATGAGTTCGCCCAGTTCCGTGAGTGGGACGAGAAGCGCGAGCAGGACTGGGGTCTTCTGACCTATCCGGTTCACGACGCCTTCCACCGCTACTTCGAGGACCTCAACAAGATGTATGAGAAGCACCCTGCCCTCTGGGAGGAGGACTTTGAGCGCGAGGGCTTTGAGTGGATTGAGGCCGACGACACGCAGCACTGCCTCTACGCTTTCTTCAGGAAGAGCAAGAAGGAAACCCTGCTCTGTGTCTTCAATTTCTCCGGCAGCCCCCAGTCCTTCACCTACAAGACCGGCTTCGGCGAGAGCCTCGAGCTTCTCATGGATTCGGAAAATGACAAGTACGGCGGCCAGACCAATGAGCGCGGCAAAAACAAACTGAAAGCGGATATGCACGGCAATATTGAAATGGTTCTTCCTGCCTACGGCGGAAGGTGTTATAATATTGTCTAAATGCGAATCCGGATGAAAATGCATTTTCTCACGGCGTCCCTCGCATGGGACGCCTTTTTCCATTTTGCGGGAGCGGTTAAACAACCTTACCTGCTCCGGGCGGGTAAATGAATCTGACTCCACCGTTTTTAGCGAAGAAGAGATGCATCTTCCGGATGAAATGAAAAGATTGTAACTGCGGAGGCCATGGTTTCTCGGAGCAGGGATACCTGATTGAACAGTTACAAAATATGATTACTTTGGAGGAACTGATGAGCAAGATCATTTTAACAGGAGACAGACCAACAGGCAGGCTTCATATCGGCCACTATGTCGGGTCCCTGAGGAGAAGAGTAGAGCTGCAGAACTCGGGAGAGTTCGACAAGATTTTCATTATGATCGCCGACGCCCAGGCGCTGACGGATAATTTTGACAATCCGGAGAAGGTGCGCCAGAATATTGTCGAGGTGGCGCTGGATTACCTGTCAGCAGGCATCGATCCGGCCAGGTCTCACATCCTCATTCAGTCCCAGATTCCCGAGCTGACCGAGCTCACTTTTTATTACATGAATCTGGTCACGGTCTCCCGTCTGCAGAGAAATCCTACAGTGAAGAGCGAGATTCAGATGCGCGATTTCGAGGCGAGCATTCCGGTCGGTTTCTTCTGCTATCCGATCAGTCAGGCGGCTGATATTACGGCTTTCCATGCGACGACTGTTCCTGTCGGTGAGGACCAGGAGCCGATGCTGGAGCAGGCCCGCGAGATCGTCCGCAAGTTCAATTCCATTTACGGCGAGACTCTGACGGAGCCGGAGATCCTGCTTCCGGAAACCAAGGCTGCTATGCGCCTGCCGGGCACGGACGGCAAGGCAAAGATGTCCAAGTCCCTAGGCAACTGCATTTACCTGTCGGACACGGAGGCGGATGTCAAGAAGAAGGTCATGAGCATGTTTACAGATCCGGATCATCTGCGCGTCCAGGACCCGGGCAAGGTCGAGGGCAACCCGGTCTTCATTTATCTCGAGGCCTTTGCAAAGGATGAGCATTTCGCCGAGTATGCGCCGGATTACCAGAACCTCGCTGAGATGGAAGAGCATTATAAGCGGGGCGGCCTGGGCGACGTCAAGGTCAAGAAGTTCCTCAACAACGTGCTTCAGGAGACTTTATCCCCCATCCGCGCAAAGCGGGCTGAGTACGAGAAGGACATTCCCGGTGTCTATGAGATCCTGAGGGAAGGCACGCAGATCGCTGAGGAGGAGGCTGCGAAGACTCTCTCTGAGGTCAAGGCGGCCATGAAGATCAACTATTTTGACGATAAGGCTCTCATTGAGGAACAGATGAAGAAGTACAGCGGCAGATAAAAAAAGAGCCCCGCGAGGGGCTCTTTTTTGATGGCATCTTTTTGCTGGCATCGGGATCAGCTGTTGCTGTCGGAACTGTTGTCGGTGGATGCGAAAGTGATGTCGGCGTCCTTGGTGACGAGCTGGCTGTTCTCCATGCGCTTGTAGACGACTTTGACGGTGTCACCTTCTTCGACGTCCTTGACGAGGGAGACAAGGTCATCGGAGGATTTGACGGTGGAGCCGTTGAAGGATGTGATGATGTCGCCGACCTTGAGTCCTGCCTTGTCGGCGTTGCCGCCGGAGACGATGCTGGCGATCATGGCACCCTCCGGGTAGCCGTTTTCAGTGAGTTCGCTGGGAACGGACTGGACGCTGATGCCGAGCTTGGGGCCGTCGGAGTCGGACGGAGAGGCATTTCCGTTATTTCCATCTGCGGAGCCGCCATTTCCATTGGCGTCGCCATTTTCTTCTCCATCTTCGCCGTCGTCACCGAAGTCGCCGCGGCCGCCGTAGAAGCCATTTCCCGGAAGAGAATTTCCGTTGCCGCCGCTGTTGCCCGATGGTGCGGAGACGCTGACCCTGGGGCGTTCGATGATGCCTGCTTCCTTGGAGATGGCGAGGGCACCGACCAGACAGAGTCCGCCGATGACGGAGGCGATGACTGCCTTGATGGAGAAGCGGCCGATTTCTTTGAGGAAAGGATGATCCTTCTTCGGGGGCCTCTGGGCAGGCGCCTGGCTGTAAGGCGGGACGTTGCCGCTGTAGGTGCGGGAGTTGGTGTCGCGGAAGTTGTAGTAGCCGTTTGTGTTCTGTCCCTGTCCCTGCTGATTCTGCTGGCTCTGGCCTGCCTCATTGCCCATGTTGAAGTGTCTGGGCTCGGACGACGGAGCGCCCTGCGCGTTTTCCTGTGGGCCGTCTGTATACCTGCCCTGGGATGCGGCCCGGTTCACGGCCTCTGTATCGATGGGTCTTGTCTCATCGTTATTCGAAGAAACGGTATTCGAAGCAGCGTCAGAATTCTGAGTCCCATCGCCGCCCGGCTGCTGGTTCATAGATTCATTCTGATCTTCATTCATGTTTATCAATCCTCCTAGAGTTTATCTGCAAGGCACCTCATGTGCCTTTGATGATTGTATCATAAAAAACGAGCATGGTGTATTTTTGACGGATCTGTGACACTTTTGTGACGTGAACAGTGTTACTGTTCACGGGGCACCCCGGCGCGGAGCAAAAAGACCTTCCATCAGGGCGCATTCGAATTTGCGCGCCCGCTTTTGCGCG
>OMTP01000011.1 GCA_900313955.1 uncultured Lachnospiraceae bacterium
CACTGTAAATCTTACAGCACTGACAGCTATGGCAGCGCAGCCAACATCAACGGATACTGGCACGGTAACAATCAACAACGTGGAAGCAGGTTCCACTGTCAAATTGTACAAGCTGGTACAGGCTAATTTCAACTCGAACGGTGACTATGATGGCTGGGAAGCTACAACAGCTGCTGGAACCAATGTAGCAGAAGCAAATAAGAGCGCCACTGACACAACAAAGGTATGGAAGGCCAATGTTGAGGCACTTCTTACATCGATCAATGCAAATACAAATGGTGTTTGGGTAGAAAGCGGCGAAGGTCAGAACGTCTTTACGATGGCTGCAAATGCGAACACGAATACAACGTATGAAGCAACGGTTGCACCTGGTATGTATCTTGCTCTTGTCACCCCGCCAGGAACTGATGATGACGCTTATATCTACAACCCGATGCTGGTATCTGTATCTTATACCTCAGATGGTACTGGCGGATATAATATCAGTTCTACTCCTCTTAGCGCAGATAGTAATTTTGATGTAGACTATAACAGCGCAAATGGGGCAACTACATGGGCTAAGAAAACACCAGTTAGCCTTACCAAGAAGATCACCAATCCCGATGATGTCTCGGGAGCAAATACAACTGCGGGTTCAGATGGAGACGATCTTCAGGTCGGTGACAGCCAGGAGTTCACTCTTACAACAACTATCCCCGATTATCGCGGATATACAAACCTCAATGCAACACAGCTTGTGTTCAAGCTTGAAGATAACCAGGAGGATAGCTTCAGCCAGCCGACAAGTATCACTGTAAAAGTTGGTGGCAGTGTAACAGCTGAATCTACTGAGAGTGCAAAGACATATACAATTACCTACGGAAATTACTCTGCAGCACCTGACGACGCAACAGATGCCTATGGCGCTTGGACTGCCGGAACAACTGGTACACAGGCAGATGAGGACTTCCAGATTTCCTTTGACAGGGCGTTCCTTCTTGCTCATCCGGGAGAATCTGTAACCGTTGTCTATAAGTCAACTCTTCTTAATGCGTCCTACCAGGGTACGACAGCAAATGACAACGATGTCAAGTTGACTTACACAAATAAGAATAAGACAAGTGAAAACACTGGAACAAAGCATGATCACACTTATGATTACACCTTCCCGCTGAAAGTCAAGAAGGTTGATGGAACTAATACAACGGTCGGTCTTGCTGGTGCTAAGTTCAAGATCACAAGACAGAGTGCAACTGTTCTTAATGCAGATGCAGGGACATACACTCTTAGTGATGTAACAGCGGTAACTGGTGATAAACCCGCAGTTCAGAATGCAGAACTTGAGACAACAACGGATGGCCAAAATACGGTTACATTCACTGGTCTTGATGAAGGCTTCTACAAGATCGAGGAGACCAAGCAGCCGGATGGATACTCTCTGAACACTGAGAAATTCTATATCCACATTGTTCCGACATATGACACAGATGGAAAACTTACATCTTATACTGTAAGTCAAGTGAAGTCAGATGGAACAGAACTGACAGGAGATGACACCACTACAGCCGCCTTCACAGCAAACACCGGCTCCACTGGTGTGACGGATGCAGCACTCTTGACTGTTAAGGATACTAAGGTTACTGGCCTGCCCTCTACCGGTGCTCGCTCTGCCCTGATCCTTACCATCTGCGGTGCTGCAGTTATGATCACTGTCATGGTTGCTTCCAAGAGAAAGAAGATCGAGGACTAATAACCGAAAATCTGAATTTGCTGATCTGCGCTATGATCTTTGAAAAATGAGATTTGCAGATAAGTGACGTAATGTTCCCGCACCAGACTTGTCTGGTGCGGGAATTTAGTCCAAACAACTTATTCCGACATTTTGCACTGCTATTCAGGGAATGAATGGAAAATGCAAAGCGCCGGAATCATTTTTTACATTGATGAAATGGGATACGGAGGACATTTTCAATGAAGAAAAAACAGAAAGATCCATATGCACTTCCGAAACACCGCGTAAAATATACTCTGATCACTTTTCTGTTTATGGTTGGGCTCATTATGTTTCTGTACCCAGTTATTTCCAATGTCTGGAACCAGTATAGAAATAAAATGCTTACTTCCCATTATACGCAGACTGTAACAAAGATCGATACATCGAAAATAGATGCGATCTGGTCGGCTGCGGAGGATTACAATAAGCAGCACACGACCAACTACATCAAGGATGCCTTTACTCAATCCGAGAAGTATATTCTCAAGCACCCCTATGACCAGCTTCTCGACCCCGATGGAAATGAGATCATGGGCTCTCTTGAGATCCCGAAGATCAGTATCAATCTTGCCATTTACCATGGTATCGGTGAGGAGTCCCTCTCCCAGGGCTGCGGGCATGTCGAAGGTACTTCTTTGCCTATTGGCGGGACAGGAACGCATGCTGTTCTTGCTGCTCACCGTGGGCTGGCCGGTGCCAGGCTCTTCACAGATCTGGATCAGCTGGGCGAGGGGGATGTCTTCTACCTCCATATCCTTGACAAGACTCTTGCCTATGAAGTAGATAAGATCACTGTCTGTCTTCCTGAAGATACGTCAGGTCTGATTCTGGAGCCCGACAAGGACCTTGTCACTCTTCTTACCTGTACACCATACGGCGTTAACTCTCACCGCCTTCTTGTCCGCGGAAGTCGTATTCCTTATGAGGAAGCTAAGGAGAAGGAGAAAGAGACAACGAATGCCGCAACGAAGATCATGGACGAACGATCCTGGATACGAGTTGGAATCGGACTTCTCTTCATTCTTCTATTCATTTTATATATGAGAAACATGAAACGCAGTGATAGGGCTTATGACTTGAAAGTCATCGAGAAGAGAAAAAAGAAGAACCAAGAGGAAAAGGAGACTGGATCACCGAAAGAATAAGTCATTTTCCAAAAGGAAAATGCAAATGATATTTCCCTATAGTTTTTCACATCCGCAGGCGGACAATGGCTGCGGATGTGCCGGTTCATCATCATTTTGCACATGAGTATCATTCAGAGACGGACCGTGTTTTTCAATTAGAAAATGTTTCTGCGCGTAAAGGCTGCCCTCAATGATTTATCGACTCCGGAAATAAGTGATTCTATAGCCTTTGAAAATGCAGCATGTCAAGACTCCTTGTTTTCTGCAGCCTCCTGATCATTCTTCTTCCGCTTTTCAATTACCTTAAGATCGTATGCTCTGTCTCCTCGCTTCATGTTGCGCATGTATAGGATAAATAAGAGAATGAAAAGTAAACCTATGCCGACACGGATCCAGGACCGCTCATCCATGATCTTGGTCGCGGCATTGGTCGTCTTAGCCTCCTTTTCCTTGGCCTCCTCATAGGGAATCCGGCTTCCGCGAACGAGGAGACGATGTGTATTGACTCCATAAGGGGTACAGGTGAGAAGAGTGACCAGATCCTTATCTGGCTCGAGTGTAAGGCCGGATGTGTCTTCGGGGAGACACACAATAATCTTGTCAACTTCATAGGCAAGAGTCTTGTCAAGAATATGGAGATAAAAGACATCCCCTTCTCCTAACTGGTCCAAATCGGTGAACAGTCTTGCGTTTGCGAGACCACGGTGAGCTGCAAGAACCGCATGCGTCCCAGTGCCACCAATGGGCAGAGAAGTACCCTCAACATGTCCGCAGCCCTGAGAGAGAGACTCCTCACCGATTCCATGGTAGATGGCCAGGTTGACAGAGATCTTCGGGATCTCAAGTGAGCCCATGATCTCATTTCCATCAGGGTCGAGAAGCTGATCATAGGGGTGCTTGAGAATATACTTCTCAGATTGAGTAAATGCATCTTTGATGTAGTTGGTCGAGTGTTGCTTATTATAGTCCTCAGCCGCTGACCAGATAGCATCGATTTTTGAGGTATTTTCCTTCTCAATCTTTTTAATGGTCTGAGTATAGTGGGCAGCCAGAAGAGAGTTTCTGTACTGGTTCCAGACATTGGAAATGACTGGATAAAGAAACATGATCAGGCCTACGAGGAAGATAATTGTGATTGTTGTATATTTAATGCGATGTTTAGGAAGGGCATAAGGGTCTTTGATTTTTTTCTTACTCATGAATCGATCTATCCTAATAGTGTTGCTGGTTTGTTCAGTTACAACTTGCTCACCCATAACAAATGTGTGGGCATACTTGAATATGATGAGGGAGTACAATGTCGAGTATAGATGCGTGCTTGTCCAAACCTGGAAGAGTTCCTCTATGATAAATATACTGTTTTTTACAAAGTCACCGTGTCTTATACAATTGTTTATATGTAAACCATTGTTTTAGAAGCGGTTTTACTATCTCGCACGCTTTGGCGATTACCAATAATAAAATGAATGGGTGTTTTTATTACAGCTTTAGATTTAATCTTAGGATTATCCAAAGATTTTCATCGTCGGAACGACTGAATCCTTTTTCAACCTAAAAAGCATTTTTTTATTTCGCCGTCGAAATTAGCAGAGACTCTGAACAGCTGAAATATTTTGTTCCAATTGTTCATTAGCGCGTTCAAAGTCAGAAGGCATATAATATTTGATAAACAGACAAGCTCCAATACAACCGCAAATAACGAAGACTATGATCCCTAGTGCCTGATTACCAACATTAAGCGTAGGAGTTCTATTCTTCCTGAAATCTGCTTCTTTATTTGCTATACCATCGGAAGGATTTTGCATAGCATCAACTCTGGCATTGGCTGCATGTCTTACGCCATCATAATATTGATCTCTTGCACCTCTCAGCATTCGATAAAGTAAAAATACAAAAAGAGCCAGTGAGATTATAGCTACTAAAAGTGGATTGAGTCCTAGCCCTGTAAGCATTGCATATTCCCACTTAAAGACACATCCTCAATAATACAAGATCCCGCATTAAGAGGTGAGCCCTTAATGCGGGATTAGATTAATCTTTAGGCTTATAATAAAGCTCATTCAAGATTAATACATTATGGCAACAAAGCAATAACCATTGAGATTTGATGGCCCTTATGATTAGTCCTCAACTTCCTTCTTGCGCTTGGAAGCTGCCATAACAGTGATCATGAGAGCTGCACCGCAGACGGTCAGGATAAGGGCAGAACGAGCACCAGTTGCTGGGAGGTTCGGAGCCGGGCTATCGTTGACAACGAGAGTATCGTTCGCGTTGTCATTACTTCTTTCCTCAAGAGATGCATCAGATGTGTCTGTTTTTGGACTGCCGTCTTCGTTGCACTGTGTAACGGTATAAGTCTTAAGTGTTCCGATGTCATCATTGGTCACTGCTACACCATCTTTTGTATCGTTTGCTGTATAATATACCGGAGTCACCTTGATGTAGAAGGTCTCTGTGCTTGCCTTGTAGGTCTTCGGAGATGTCGGTGCCTTAGTCTCTTCGATCTTGTAGATGCCTTCGTCAAGATGATTGAAAGTTGCTATACCCTGCTCATTTGTAGTTGCGACCTTCTTATCAGTCGTATCACCATAATCCACATGATCGGTATTTGCAGCAGGTTCAGGAGAAACTCTGGTCAGAGTGAACTCTGCACCTTGAAGTGCAAGATGATACTTCTTATCAGAATCCTGATGATATGTCTTGCCATCTTCTGTCGTTGTCAGAGCCTCGGAATCGACCTTCAGGACATCAACTGGGAAGGAATACTCGTATACTGTATCATCCTTCTTATCTGTATTCTCCTTGATATCCTTTGTATATTCCAGTTCAACCTTATCCTTATTTGCAGCTGTCTTCTGCGTTGCTTTCCTATTGAGCTTTGCAGAGTAGGTGACAACTACATCCTTGCCAGCGTTAGCAAGAATAAATTCATCGGTTTTGAATTTGACTGTAAAGTCATTTCCATTTACAGCAACTTCTACAGCAGTGTTGTTTTGAGTCGTATTATCGCCATCATACACGACTGTTCCGGCAACAGTAACTTTGATACTAGTCGGTGCATCAAAGCCATCATCCTGAGTATCTGTAAGTTCAAATTTCAGGTTCTTGTATGCGGAGCTGTAGGACGGGATTTTCGTTTTGATCTCGAAATCACCAGTATCGCCAACCTGGAGGTCATCACCGTCAGCACGAGCTGCCTCTCCTTCGCCAGTCTTGTTACCAGATGCATCCCCGTCCGGATTTGCAATCTTCTTTGTTACAGTAATCTCAGAAGCCTTTACATAAGCATCGTTACCTGTTCCGAAACTATGATTCTTGTCAATAGCAACGATCTGATTGCCTGTTGGTTCGGAAACAAGTGTTGAGCCATCGTAATATGTTGATACAACAGCAGGGTTATAAACCAGAGCATCTGCTGAATCAGTTTTCTCAACAAGGACAACATACTCACCAGCTGTAGCTGCGCCATCTTGTCCAGCTGCCGGACTTGCATAAGTTTGAGTAGTTTCATCGTAAGTGAGGGTAACTACATCTGTTCTGACAGTACTATTTTCAGCTGTAATCTGCTTTACAATGTTGTTCAACTCACTAGCAGTCGGCATCCAGGTTGTTGTATCACTAATGGAGTAAGCAATAACAGCTTCCCATCCTGTGAAACCAGAGTCGTTATAATTAGCTTTGACAATCTTGTAGGCCTTGACGGTTGCTCCTTTTCCGACGCCGCTTACTTTCAAGACACCAGTATCGGTTGATGCAGCAGCCATAGCTGTCAGTGCTGTAAGATTTACAGTG